>CALHBQ010000399.1 GCA_937930815.1 uncultured Saprospiraceae bacterium
AAAGTATAGTTCTAATTTCTTTTTATAGATGGTTTTCAAAAATAATTGAAATTTTAGAATTAGGAAAACTATTTTTGCACTACAATCAATGCTATAACCAGCCCTTTTCTATGAAGAAACTGCTTTTTTTATTTGTGTTAGTAAGTTTGATTTCCAGATGTGTGCCGTATGAGAAGAAGATTCTTACCGACATCAACTTGGATGTACAAAACAAAAGACTCCAGAAAATCTATACTTTTCAGGATCAACAGAAATCTGATAGTTTGTATCAGTATTTTTGGAATGAAGATCCTTCTTATCGCTATCCAGCTGTAATGGCTTTTGCATCGTTTCAAGATAGTACGGCACTTGATAGTTTGGCGGCTTTGCTCAATGATCCGCTTGATGAAGTGCGAGCTGCTGCTGCTTTTGCTATTGGTCAAATTGGAAGTAAGAAAGGAGAAGTACTACTCTTTCAGGCATTTGATATGGAAGATACAACTGGTCAATTTGAGTTAGCAAATTCGGCCATCTTGGAAGCAGTAGGGAAGTGTGGTACCAAAAAATCATTAGAAGCATTGGCTTCGATTACATCTTATATGCCTACTGATACGGCGCTTTTGACAGGCCAAGCTTACGGTATTTATAGATTTGGTTTACGCAAACAGTTTTCTGAAAAAGGAACTGACCGAATGATTGAATTGGTAACGAATGATGTTTATCCTAGTGGGCCTCGATTTGTGGCAGCCAACTATCTCGCCAGATTCAAAGATATTGATGTTTCTGAAAAGGCAACTGATTTAGTAAGAGCTTTTACTAAAGAAAAAGATGAAGGTGTTCGTATGGCATTGGCGCTCGTTTTGGGCAAAACGAAAACAGATGTAGCCAAAGATGCGCTTACTGGATTGTTGAGTGCAGAGCGAGATTATCGAGTGAAAATGAATATGATAAAAGCGCTCGGTAATTTTGAATATAATGATGTTTCGACCTTCATTGCAGCTTCCCTCAAGAACCCCAATATACATGTAGCGACAACTGCTGCCAGGTATTTTATTGAAAATGGCGTAGATCGAGAAGCCAACAATTATCGTCGAATCGCCCGAGATTCTTTGCCTTGGCAAGTTAGTGTTTTGATGAATCAAGCTTCCTTACGCCATCTTCCTGTTTACATGGAAGAAACGATTGGGCAGTTGAATTATAGAATGCGCAGAAATTTCGAGATGACAAAAAATCCCTACGAAAAAGCAGCGCTCTTAAATTCACTCGGCGAGTATGGTTGGAATTATCGCTATATCAGCGAAAAGACTTTGCTATCTGATTTTCCAGTTGTTCGAACAGCTGGTTTTAGAGCATTAGGCAAAATTTGTAATCCAGCTCGATTTAAAAAATATTTTGGAGAAGGGAATCGACGTGTTCGGAGAGATATCGCAGCTACTATTCAAGAAGGAATCATGGCAGGAGATCCTGGGGTAGTGGCAGAGGCTTCGATTCTTTTAAGAAATGAAAAAATGAATTTCAGAGAAATCATTGATAGTACTGCATTTCTAAAAACTGCATTAGCTAAATTGAAATTGCCAGCACAAATCGAATCTTATAATGAATTGAAATCAACCATCCATTTTTTGAATTGGATGCCAAAATATAAACCTAAAACGCCAAAATTCAACAACCCAATTAAATGGGAAGTTCTAAGTGGTGCAGGAGATGAAAGTAAAGCAACTATCAAAACACCAAAAGGTGATATTCAGATCGAGTTGTTTGTAGGGGAGGCTCCCGGTACGGTGGCTAATTTTGCGAAACTTTCCCGTGATAGATTTTTTAATAATAAAAATTTTCATCGTGTGGTTTCCAATTTTGTAGCGCAGGGAGGATGCTCAAGAGGAGATGGATATGGTTCGTTAGATTATTCAATTCGTTCAGAATTTTCGATGAGACATTACGATGATGAGGGCTATGTTGGAATGGCTTCTTCCGGAAAGCATACGGAGGGGACGCAGTTTTTTATTACGCATTCGCCAACTCCGCACCTCGATGGCCGTTACACTATTTTTGGAAAAGTTACCAAAGGCATGGGCGTCGTCCATAGTTTGGTCGAAGGTGATAAAATTGATAAAGTAGAAGTCGATTTTTAAAGTATGCGGGACTTCAGTTCCGCTTTAAAATATAGAAATGACCGGAGAAACCTTTAAAGCAAATTGGCCAACGGATTCATTAACAAGATGGTATGAATTTGATTTTGCGGAAATAGATAAAAGTCCTCTTAAAGAAGAGACTAAATTATTTATGAAAAGTGGATTTCCTGAAGGTGCAGCTCCATTTTTGGGTTTTGGGTGGAGGAGTTATGATGATAAATTCTATAATGTACGTGATTTATATGCTAAATATGGTTATGATTTAGAAATAGAGACGAAAGATTATTGGGTTTTAGGTAGTGACGGAGGAGGTAATCCGATTTGTATTGATGTAGCCAATGATGATAGAATATTATTACTCGATCATGAAATTGAATTTGATATAATTGAGCAACTAAATTCTAATATTATGGAATTGGCATCTTGTTTATTGGAGTATAAAAAATTTATAAAAAAAGTTCACAAAGAAGTAGGGCATGATCCTTATACAGAATCTCAGGCTACAATTGATCTTTTAAATGAATTGAGAAATACTTTTTTAAATATAAATCCGAGACTTTTTGATAGTCAGTTTTGGAGCTCATCAGTTGAAGGTTTTTTTGAATAATTGATTACTCAAACGATTTTGAGTTTTAAAATAATAAATAATAAATAAATGAAATCAACACCACTAACAGATACTCACATTGGGCTTGGCGCCAGAATGGCGGAGTTCGCAGGTTATAATATGCCGATATCTTACGCAGGCATCCGAGAAGAACATGAGGCGGTAAGAAAAGGCGTCGGCGTATTTGATGTATCCCACATGGGCGAATTTATCATCAAAGGAAAACAGGCGTTTGACTTACTTCAAAAAGTAACGAGTAACAATGTCGCTAAACTTGAAATTGGCGATGCGCAATACTCTTGCTTGCCAAACAATGAAGGTGGTATCGTTGATGATTTGCTCGTTTATCGTTTGCCAGAAGATAAATGTGCTGAAGGTGAAAAAGCCTATATGGTCGTGGTGAATGCTTCCAATATTGAAAAAGATTGGGACTGGATTGAAAAGCACAACTCTTTCGAAGCGGAGATGCATAATATTTCTTATCGCTCTGGTTTGTTGGCAGTGCAAGGTCCAAAAGCACATGAGGCAATGCAATCATTGACAGAGGTTGATTTGGCGGGTATGAAATATTACACGTTCAAAAAAGGAGTTTTTGCGGGTATTGAAAATGTGTTGATTTCAGCAACTGGTTACACTGGTTCGGGTGGATTTGAGTTGTACTGTGACAATAAAGACATGAAACAACTTTGGGATGCAGTGATGGCGGCAGGGAAAGATTACGACATAGCTCCATGCGGTTTGGGCGCGCGTGATACATTGCGTCTCGAAATGGGTTTTGCCCTTTACGGGAACGATATCAACGATACAACTTCACCAATCGAAGCAGGTCTGGGTTGGATTACCAAAACTAAAAAAGGCGACTTCACGAGTAGAGATATTTTTGTAAAACAAAGAGAAGAAGGAACGGAGCGGAAACTGGTTGGTTTTGTTTTGAGTGATCGTCGCGCACCGCGCCACGACTATCCAATTGTAAACGCAGAAGGAGAGGAGATTGGAATTGTAACTTCTGGTACGATTTCTCCAACACTCGATCAGCCAATTGGAATGGGTTATGTCAAAAAAGAATACGCAAAAGCAGGTACAGAAATCACCATCATGGCACGTAAAAAAGAATTGAAAGCAGTGGTGAAAAGACCTCCATTTGTAGAGATACCGAAGTAATTCTTTTGAACACTAATGATCAAAACCTGTTGAACCTACAACTTTCAACATCAAACATTCAACTCAAATGGAATATCAAGAAGGAAGAGATAAATTCATTCAAGCATGGGGCACATTGGGTACTCAATGGGGCATCAATCGAACGATGGCGCAGATCCATGCAATTCTACTTTTGAGTCCAGTGGCGATGAGTGCAGAAGATGTGATGGAGGGTTTGAAAATTTCGAGAGGAAACGCGAATATGAATTTGCGCGCGCTCATGGATTGGGAGTTAGTTTATAAAGAATTGAAACCAGGCGAGCGAAAAGAATTTTTCGTAGCTGAAAAGAACATGATGGAAATCGCCAAAGCCATCGCCACTCAACGAAAGAAAAAAGAATTAGATCCTTTAGTAAAAGTATTGGAAGAATTGTCTGACGTAAAAGGCGCTTCTGACGAAGAAAAAGAGTTTGCAAAAGTGGTCAACGATTTTCAAGTCTTTTCCAAAAAAGCCAACTCCACATTGGATACTTTAATAAAATCGGATGCCAATTGGTTATTAGGTTCCTTCTTTAAATTGATGTAAAATTAATTATTGAAAGGTGATAGGTTTAATTTTCTTTTTCAAATAGATCTGGTCTTCTTTCTACCAGTGGTTTAGTGTCTGAACTGGTAAGATCTTCTTTCCCGAAACCACATGCTACACAATATCTCGCTTGCTTTTTCCTTAGTGGCTTTCTGCACTTTGGACAATCAGGTCCAATTTCTTCAATTCGATGATGCATAATCGCATTAGGCTCTGTTTCTTCAAAACCAGTTATTTCTTTATAGAAATCTAATAATTCTTTGAATTGTATTTTTCTATCCTTGAAATTTTTTCTGTTTCGGAACCCCTTTTTATATAATTGTTGGGCAATTTTATATTCATCTTCATCTAACATTGGAATGTCCATCCGACATCGCCAGCACCATTTGATTTTCATATTTAATAGACTATTTCGCAATTATCCTAAAGTCAAATTACCCGTTGAATCGGAGTTCGACAGTACGTTATCTTTTGAAATTATAACGCAACAAAGTAGGCGCACCATTCTTACCTTCATTCGAAATCCACAAAGTGCCATCCTTTTCAAAACAGATGCCTTCTGGTTGTTGATGAATTTTTTTCTTAAATTTTTCAATGTGAATGATATCACCTTTTGGGCTGATGACCATCATCATTTTTCCGACAGAAGAAATGAGGTAGTAATTTTTAGTAATCGGATGTACTGCAATGCCTGATGGCGCAAAGGTGAAACCACCTTCAGCAGGGTTGAGTTTTTCAGATATCTTTTCTAAGTATTTGACTGGTTTTCCTGAATTAAGGTAGCCTTGCACTTGGGTTAAATCTATGGTAAAGATTGGCTTCTTTTCCAGTTTTCCCGTTTTTAAATCAAAGCCATAAACTGAACGGCTAAAAGTTGAATCTTTTGCCATCTTACCTTTAGCGGCAAGGAGCAATCTGTTATTTTCTTTATCAAAACCTAAACCCTCGATATTTGCTGCTTTGTTGAGCGGTGTTTCAATTATTTTAAGATCCTGATTGTCTTTACCCATATTTTTGATACCGTAGATGTCACCGTTGCTTTTTACGACATAAACTTTATCACCTACAACTTCAACACCTTCAAAATCTCCTTTCGGAAAAAAGTCGTACTGACGAGTTATTTCTCCTCTTTTATTTAAAATATAAACTACACCAGTCTCATCTTGAACAGCGGCGAGATTCTCTTTTCCGATAAGGGACAAACCAGAAATTTCACCTAAAGCATCATCCAATTCGAACCTATCCACTGGATTCATAAACTCATAAGGGAATTCATAACCTTCCTGCAATGTAATAGAAAATGCCTCTTCCTCTTGAGGAATAGGCGCAGTAGAATTACAACTTAAAAAAGAAGTAATCGCAAAAAGTGGATATAGAATCGATAAAATCATTATAGGTAGTTTTTGTGTTGCTTGTATGACGATCGAGAAGGGACACATGTTTCAACGTTTTTGCAAAGCAACAAATTTTCTTAGGATGTTTAAAATTTAAACATCTTCTTATGATGGTAAAAAAATTATCATCTTTGCTTAAAATTGAGAAAATGACTGTAAAAATCATCAATCGCTCGGCAAATGCATTGCCGAAATATGAAACATCTGGTAGTGCGGGGATGGATATTCGTGCTAATATTTCTGAGTCTATAGAGTTAAGTAGCTTAGAACGGATAATGGTACCCACTGGCTTATCAATAGAATTGCCACAGGGATACGAAGCTCAAATGCGACCACGCAGCGGCCTCGCTGTCAAAAAAGGCTTATCACTTGTAAACACACCCGGAACAATCGACAGTGATTACCGAGGAGAAATCAAGGTAATTTTAATCAATCTTTCAAAAGAAACTCAAATCATCGAACCTGGTGAGCGCATTGCTCAAATGGTCATTGCTCGTTACGAACAGGCAGAGTTGATTGAAGTGGAGGAGTTGTCTGATACTAAACGCGGAGCGGGGGGATTTGGAAGCACGGGGGTTAAGTGATTTAGCACTATGTCGTACTTCGAGCGAAGTCGAGAAGCACGTGAGCGAGGATTTAATTTTCTGTTCTTGTTGACTTCGACTTCGCTCAGTCAACACATTTTGAGAATCAACTAAATTCTTGGGTTAATTTTTGGAATGTAGAAAAATACAACACCTTTCCTTTTTGTGCGTTAAAAATACTGGTTCAAATAATACAAGAATGATTAATTGCAGATATTTTACATTTCTATTTCTATTTTTTGTTTCTATTTTTTCGTTGGAAGCGCAAGTGACCGAGATGGAGATCCGTATTCAAGAGATATTCTTGAAAGGTACGAAGGCGAGTTTAATGGGCGAGTTTGACAAAGCAGAGGAGTTTTATAAAACTGTTTTGACCAAAGATCCTAAAAATGGGATGTCTGCTTTTGAGCTGTCGCGTGCACTCGAAAAACAGGACAAAAACGATGAAGCGATCAAATATGCCAAAAGAGCCATCGAAATCGATGATAACAATAAATGGTTTAAACTCTTTTTGGCTGACCTTTATCAAAAGACAGAAGACAATCGTGCTGGGGCAAATGTTTATCAACAATTGGTTGCCAAGTACCCGCATTATGAAGAATATTATTTGAAACAAGCCTTCTTTTTAGTAAGAGATGGCGCACCTGTAGAAGCAATCAAAATCTACGAATCACTCGAAGCGAAAATCGGTATCAACGAAGAATTGACTCGTCGCAAACACACTTTGCTACTTGGCTCAGGCGATATTGATGGTGCAGCGAATGAGATGAAAAAATTGATAGCTGCCTTCCCAAATAATAAGACTTACCAACATTTGTTAGCTGATTTTTATATTCAGGTTGATGAAAAAGGTAAAGCACAAAAAGTTTATAAAGATATTTTGAAATTGGATCCGGACGATGCTACATCGAAATTGGCGATTGCTGGTGAAATGAAGAAAAGTGGTAACGATTCGCAATATCTAAGTTCTTTGAAACCTATTTTTGAAAATGAAAAAGTAGGACTTGATGTGAAAATTAAAGAACTGATTCCGATGATTACACAGGTTGCAAAATATGGCGATGTAACATTGGCTGATGAGGCAATGCAACTTTGTACTGTTTTGGACGAAGTGCATCCTGAGCAGGCGAAAGTTCAATCGATTGCAGGAGATTTATATTACTATTCAAATAGAAAAGAAGAAGCACGAAAATATTACGAAAAAACACTCGAACTGGATGAAACAGTTTATTTAGTTTGGGAGCAATTGCTGTACTCACAAAGAGACCTTGGCGATTATAAAGCTATGTTGAAAACTTCGGAAGAAGCAATGGATGTTTTCCCAAATCAGGGAGCGATTTATTATCTTAACGGGTATGCCGCTGGGGCGGAAGGTAATCATGCAGATGCATTGACTTCATTGCAACAAGCAGCCATGATGTCTTCTCGAAATTTGCCACTCAATCTCGATGTTAAATCACGTATGGGTTGGACTTATACTAAAATGAAAAAGTATGATAAAGCCCTTTCTCAACTCGAAACCGCTGTTAAAAAAAGCAACGGCAATCATCCAGTCGCATTAGAAAATTTGGGTGACCTACTTTTCTTACAAGGCAAAACAAAAGACGCTGTTGATAACTGGAAAGAAGCTTTAAAGATTTTCGGTACAAAAGCTTCTTTAGAAAAGAAAATTGCAGAGAAGGCGTTGAATTAATATCATATCATTTGTTAGGGTAGGTTGTTCAACACCTTCGGTGTTGCCTTAAATGAACCAAAATATTACCCTGAATTTCATTCAGGGCTATTCATATTTAACCACTTCGTGGTTATAAATTTAGTAACTTTATCGAAATGCTGGCAACCACGAAGTGGTTAAACAAGAATAACTGCGGATGGAATCCGTAGCTCAAAAAACAATCTTTCCTACGAACCCCGAATGGGGTTCAACAATAAATCCACTCAATAAAACATGACCATCGAAGAAGCACAAACCACCGTTGATAATTGGATAAAAACAATTGGCGTTCGTTATTTTAATGAATTGACCAATACGGCGGTACTCATGGAAGAAGTGGGGGAGATGTCCCGTCTCATGGCTCGTATCTACGGCGAGCAATCCTTTAAAAACAAAGAACAGGAATTGACTGCAAAAGACGACTTGGCTGGTGAAATGGCCGATGTTCTTTTCGTATTAATTTGTTTGGCAAACCAAACGGGTGTTGACCTCACGGAGGCATTGCAAAAGAGTTTGGATAAAAAAACGAAAAGAGATAAAGACCGCCACAAAGACAATGAAAAATTAAAATAAAACTTCAAACTACTTCATTGAAATAATCTCTATTCCTTACCTTTAGCATTGAAAGCCAAACTCAATGAAGAACCTCTTTCTTGCCGATCGTTTTTTCTATTTCTTTGGAGCCATTACCTTGGTTTTCGTCGCTTCATTTATGTTGGATGGGTTGTTTATCATCGCTCAATTGTTTTTAATGATTGCGGTGATAGTCGTTTTGGTAGAAGGTTTTTTATTGTTTCGAGATGCAATAGATGTGGAAGTGGAAAGAGTTGTTCCAAAAGTGTTTTCCTTAAGCGATGAAAATGAGATCATTTTAAAAGTGAAAAATCTATCTAACGAAACACTCGATGCTTTAGTGATTGATGAATTGCCAGTTCAGTTTCAAAAAAGGGATTTTGAGGTTTCAATGCTTTTAGACCCAAATTCGGTTAATGATGTTCCTTATTCATTGCGTCCGGTCACACGAGGCGAATATTCATTTGGGGAGATTCATGTTTTTATAAAATCCAATTTAGGATTGTTGGAAAGGCGAATTACTTCCAAAATCGCAGAGGAGGTTGCGGTTTATCCTTCTATTCTTCAAATGAAGCAGTTGGAATTGAAGGCATTTGAGCGCATCACCAATCAAGATGGTATCAAAAAAATGCGTCGAATTGGCCATAGTTACGAGTTCGAACAAATCAAAAATTACGTCAAAGGAGATGATTTTCGAAGCATCAATTGGAAAGCGACGAGTCGTCAAAATCAATTGATGGTCAATTCTTTTCAAGACGAACGTTCGCAGCAAGTCTATTGTATTATTGATAAAAGTCGGGTCATGAATATGCCTTTCAATGAGTTGGCATTGCTCGATTATGCGATAAATTCGGCACTCGCATTGTCCAATATCGTTTTACGAAAATATGATAAAGTAGGGCTTTTAACTTTCTCAAATAAGTTAGGTTCCGTTATCAAAGCAGATCGAAAAGCAGGGCAACTCAACAAAATCACTCACGCCCTTTACAAAGAAAAAGACCATAAACTCGAGGCCAATTACGAATTGCTTTACCACGCCGTTCGTCGATTGATACCATCTCGTAGTTTGTTACTGATGTACACCAATTTTGAAAGTTTGTATGCATTAGATCGCGTATTGCCGATGCTTCGTCGCGTCAATCGGTTTCATTTATTGGTCGTTGTCTTTTTTGAAAATACAGAAATTAAAGATTTTGCCACACAACCTGTTTCCACTTTAGAAGGCATTTACACCCAATCTGTTGCTCAAAAATTTGTAAGTGATAAAGAACAAATGGTTCAAAAGCTCAAACAATACGGCATCCAATCTGTCCTTACTCGTCCCGAGGATTTGTCGATTGATACGATTAATAAGTATTTGGAAATGAAGGCGAGGGGGTTGATTTAAAAACTGTAGCACAGGCATCCCTGCCTGTGAACGATGATTTTTCAGAAACACTTGAGATTGACACAGGCAGGGAGCCCTGTGCTACTCAATAATCGGCTTCACCTCCGAATCATCAAACGGCGTTTTAAGCTCAGGTGCAGAAGGCTTGGTCGGAATCGCAGGTTTTTCCAGATTGTCCTTTTCCATTCGCGATTTTTCAATGAGCATGGAATCAACTTGAAGCGTTGCCAATCGTTCGATTTCTTCGTAGCAGGTTTTTAGTTTATTTGATTTGAATTCATCTATTTTTCGTTGCGCTTCTGCTTTGATCATTGCTTGCCTGTCCCCTTGATCAGGAGCACAACTGCTAACCAGCAAGAATAAGATTCCGAATTTTATAAAAAGAAAATTCCTCATTTCTAATTTGAATTTCTGACTCGTTCTAATTGCCGTTCGATTTCTTCAGAACGAATTTTATACATTGAATCTCTATAAATTGGAATCAAACTATCCTGTAGATTGACGCAGATCGAATCCATCTCGGCACGATAAGTTTTCATCGTTTCGCGATAAGTGGAGTCAGCATATTTTCTTTCTTGGATAGTAAGATCTGGAACTTCAAACTCACAACTTGGAAGAAGAAAAAGCGATGCTCCGATAATGAATTGAAAACAGATTTTATACGTGGAAACTGTCCCCCTTTGGAGGGGGATAAAGGGGGTGGAATTTTGTTTAGAAGTGGAAAATTCCTTCCCCGTCCGCCGCGGCGGACACTCCCCTCCAAAGGGGGATAACCTCCGTGTGATCTTCATTTTTAGTTTCTCAAACATCAATTACCTTTTTACGAAGTTCGAAATTTTTACCTAAATAAACGCGACGTACCATTTCGTCAGCGGCTAATTCTTCAGCCGTTCCAGCTTTTAGGATATTTCCTTCAAACATGAGATAAGCACGGTCGGTAATTGAAAGCGTTTCTTGTACGTTATGATCGGTGATAAGGATCCCGATATTTTTGGTTTTGAGTTTAGCGACAATGTATTGAATGTCCTCCACTGCAATCGGGTCAATACCCGCAAATGGTTCATCCAACAGAATGAATTTTGGACTCGTCGCCAAAGCTCTTGCGATTTCGGTTCGTCTTCGCTCACCGCCGGAGAGGGTGTCACCAGCACTTTTTCTTACGGTATCCAATCTGAATTCTTCAATCAATGATTCGAGTTTATCACGCTGTTCTTCTTTGGAAAGAGTGGTCATTTCTAATACTGCTTTGATATTATCTTCGACTGATAATTTTCTAAAAACAGAAGGCTCTTGTGGCAAATAGCCGATACCATTTTGAGCTCGTTTGTACATTGGTAGTGAAGTGATTTCTTTTCCGTCAAGGGAAACTTTGCCCTCGTTTGGTTTGACAAAACCAACCACCATGTAAAAGGTCGTTGTTTTACCTGCACCATTAGGTCCCAACAAACCGACGATTTCTCCCTGATTCACTTCCAGCGATACGCCCTGCACCACCTTTCGGCGACCATATATTTTTACTAAATTATCTGCTTGTAACTTCATCGTTTATTTTTGTTGAAATTATTTCACGTTCTCCACGAATGAATCAATTGGCAACCCATGAATTTATTCACGGGTTGTTTTCCACGAATGAATTCGTGGGCTGCAATGCCTACTGATTCCGTTTCTTTCCAGTAGTTCTACCGCCTCGTTCTTTCTCTTTTTTCTCTTCCTTTTGTTCTTCTTTTGATCGAATTGGGCTACTTTTTTCCAAATCCAAATCAGTCTCTCGTACTTTGACTTCAACATCCCAATTGGCGCGAAGTTCTTCAATTGTTTTGGAGTAAACGCGTTCAGGTTGTTTTTTGAGGTCGTAACTACCAGGATCCCATTGACCGTTTTTATTCAAATCTTCGATGAGGCGGATGGAATATTCGCCGACAGGCAAAAACTTCAACTCCTCTTTGGCCTCGGTTAGTTGTTCAAAATTAAAAGATTTTAGAATACTACCGTCTGGTTTTAAAACTTCGACGATATAATTCGTGTCTTTTCTCAATGGTTTGACCAATAAAATCAAATTTCCAAACTCTTTTTTCTCTTGTATGAGAACTGGCTGTTCCAACGTATCATTTTTATTTCCATAAAAATCAGTGATAGCACCAGGCAGCAAATCGATTTGATAATTCATTTTCTCTTTCCATTTAAAATCGAAAAATAGATTTCGTTTATCTGTGCTGTCAATGGAAATGATTGGCTTGACCTCAACCTTGCTGGTATCTTCCAAAAGTTTAATTTTTGAAAGGTCAATATTTTCTAAAGGATAATTGAAATTGAGTTCTAACGGTCGTGTAGGATTCGCCCGTTTAATACCCAAAACGGTTTTGACTTTTGGTTCGTCTTTGTCCTTCTCTTTGTTCCTTTTCTTTTTGGCTCTACGTATTGCGGTACCTCTCGAACTTACGATTTGAAAAGGATTAACTTCGAAAAATTTAGACTTTGATTTGGTTCTAACCCGAATCGTATCATTGAGAAAAGTATCCTGTTGTAGAAAAATCTTCCAATTTCGAATCGAATCCATATCATACCACAGTTGAATCGAATCTCCTTCCATTCGTTGATAGACTTTTTGACCGATTTGGCTATAAGTTAATTCAAGGTTTTTTGGATTTTTATTAAAAAGGAAACTCACCTTTCCATAGTCATGAATGACCTTCTCTTTCACCTTCAAGGGCAAATTTTCATTAAACATTTTGAGCTTGATATTTAGATTGCTTGAGTCATTTACGATAATCAAACTATCTATGAAACCAATTTTTTCGGAAGGTTGATTGTACATGTAATTGACATCACTATCTACCAAAGCAAAACCTTTGAATACATCTGCCCGCACATTAGTAATCGTAAATTGTCCTAATGAATTGGTTCGTGCAAAGTAAAGTGGTCGCTCTGTTCGTACGACCGAATCTTCCAGATTATCATACAACATGAAGAGTGCATCCTCAACAGCTTCTCCGGTATAGGCATCACGAATGACTCCTTTGACTTCCAAAGAATCAATCACATCACCTGTTGAAAAAACGAATTTTAAATCACTCGTTTTATTGCCTTTGTTGAGATCTTGAATTGCTTCACCAAAGTTGATAGTATAGGTTGCGTTCTCACGAAGAACCGCCTCTTCTTTAAAATCAAAACGGACGGTTTTTCCTTTCAGCGACACTTCATATTCACTCGGATCCATCGGAGGAGAAACGACGACTTGACTAAATACGTCATTCAATTTGAGCCACTCATCAAATTTTAGCTCGATTCGTTGTTTGGTGAAATTGGTTTGAAAATTTGGAGTAGAGCGCAGCGAATCCATTTGTGGTGGGGTTTCGTCTTCGGGCCCACCTTCAGGTGGGACGACGGTTGCACAACTCTGAAGCATCGCAAGGACGACCATCATTGCAAAAAACAGAAACCGAGTATTGTGATTTTTAAAATTTGAGTGCATGAATAATTTTGAGTGGCTGCAAATTTAGTAACCACCGCCAAAATAACGGATTTGATGGAGGTTTATTGGTATTTGATTTTTTGCAAAAAGTTATAATTCCTTTAAACCAATCCGCATTTCGATCAGATTTTTACTAAAACCAGCTTTTTCATATGCTCTGATGGCAGCTGGATTGTTATGATAAACTTCCAATCTCATTTCATAAATGTTTTTGGAAAGCGTCCATTTTTTTAATCTATCAATGATTAATTTATTGATTCCTTTTCCTCTATGTTCAATTGGCACAAACATAAAACCGAGGTAAGAATGTTGCGCATGTTTGAGATAAGGCTTCGAATCAACTATTCGGGCATACCCTGAACCTACTATTTGGCCATCCAGTTCCGCTACTAAAATTTCAACATCAGGAGGATCAATCATTGCTGCAATGTCATAATAGCTGATTTTTGTTTCCTTTAAAGTGGCAACAGCCATTGGCCGTTCGGCAGTGATAACGCCTTGCTCAAATTCTAATAAAGTTGGAAGATCTTCTTTTCGAGCAGGTCTTATTGATATTTCTTTCAAAGTTCATTTTTTTATCGAACACAAATGTAAAATAAAGACTAAACCATTTTACTTAGAAATTAGCTAAAGACAACCCACAATTTCATTACCTTTGCGAACTTTTCAACCAAACCTAAAATTGCTTTGGATTTATCGAACGTTTCGGTGGAGGAATTAAAAGCTCAAATTGATGAGCAAAAATTGCCGCGCCATATTGCTATCATCATGGATGGCAATGGTCGTTGGGCGAAACAACAAGGTAAAGCGAGGGTATTTGGTCATACAAATGGAGTTACCTCTGTGAGAGAAGTGACAGAAGGTGCAGCGGAGATTGGAATCGAGTATTTGACCTTATATGCCTTTTCAACAGAAAATTGGAATCGCCCAGCGATGGAGGTGGAAGCACTGATGGTTTTATTGGTACAAACGTTAGGAAAAGAAGTAGCGACTTTAAATAAAAACAATATTCGCTTGCAAGCGATTGGAGATTTGTCCAGACTTCCGACACGTACCAGAAAGGCCTTGCTCAAAGGTATCGATGATACCAAGAATAATACGCGAATGACTTTGGTGTTGGCGTTGAATTATAGTGCCAAATGGGAGATTTTGGAAGCAACTCGATTGATTGCCGAAAAGGTGAAAAGTGGAGCGCTTAATTCAAATGAAATCACAGACGAAATTTTCTCAAACTCCTTGAGTACGGCAGGAATGCCCGACCCAGAGCTTTTGATACGAACAAGTGGAGAGACGCGTTTGAGTAATTTTTTGCTTTGGCAGTTGGCTTATGCTGAGTTTTATTTCACACCGGTATTCTGGCCAGACTATCGAAAAAAGCATTTTTTACAGTCAATTATCGATTATCAGCAGCGTGAACGACGTTTTGGGAAAATAAGTGAACAATTAAAATAGGCATCTACAACCACCGTTTACTTTTATGCCTCTTT
>CALHBQ010000400.1 GCA_937930815.1 uncultured Saprospiraceae bacterium
TTTCGTTTGAGGGAACAACTCTTTTGGAAAACCTCTAAATATTTTAGGGCCTTTTGTTTCCCATGCAAACATTTCAAACCATAAAATGTAGAGGTGAATAAAGGCGACTAATCCGATGATGATTTTGCTTGCTAATAACATGCGTTAAGGTTTAATTTAAGATTTTCGTTTATTAAATTCAACAGATCAACAACAGTCGAGACTCTCCATTTTTTTCGATTGGTGCCCGATGAACACATGGCGGAACTTGGCTTCCAGGATGATCAATCGCCAACTTCCATAAGTGACCAAGACCTAAACTGATGGGCTGCGCATTTGGTTTCGCTTGATAGTGTAGGTCGAAGAAAAACTCACTCAAAAAGGATTCAAAACCTTCCTCCCCTTCTCCATGTAATTTCATGAGTTCTTCACGGATTTCGGGAATTAGTATTTTTTGAGTGGCTTGCGCATTTGGTAATATCTCACTCGACGCACCGTGGTAAGTACATAAATAAGTGGCATATGGAACAGTCGATCTATCTACATGAAATGAATAAACATCCGTAGGAAAATATGGGTAAGCATCGTCCCTTTGATAAGACTTTATCAAATTTAATATTGGAGATGCGCCTTGCTCTTCCAAAACTTTTAAGTCATTCAAAATGACTTCACGAGCCAGTTGACCTTGTTCACTCAAGTCCAATTCATGAAGTTGTTTTATCTCAAGGGTCACCATTTCTTCGTCGATTTCTATCTTTTCAACGATTTCGGAAAAATCACCGATTAGGTTTCGATTCCAGCAGATCGCGTTTTTATTTCCAGAAAAGGGAGTGGAAATTAGGTCCTGGAAATTATTGACGGTTAAAATTTGATTATCTGTTGGAGGTGAATCTATCATAGTGGGAAGGTAGATAAAAATCAATTGGAGGAGGTAGTAATTCTTTGGTGGTTTAAATTTGGTAACGTGGTTTCTATTTTGTTTGATGGTCCGTTAGTCTGACGTAACGACGCATTGCGGTTATCAAGTAGCTACAGTTTATTCCAAACAACTTTCTTTTAATCTTCACTGACGAACTTGGCAAATATAATCTCTTCTTTTGCGACTATTATAACAGCGACATTAAATGTCCAATCATATGTAATGTCCCAACCACCTGAACTATTACCCCAAGGGTTTCCTAATGAATTTGTAAAACAGCAGATTAATTTTTCTTTATTAAAATTTTGATTTATTTCTGATAAAATTTTGTATACAAACTTATCATCATTAATTCTGCTGCTTGAAAAAGCTAAATCAAATGCTAATCCATTCCTTATCATTTCTATTGCTTCTTTTAATTTTATTTCAACCCATATATTTCCTAAAGAAATAAGATTTTCATTATCACTAAATTTATCTAATACTTGAAAAGCTTCTTTTTTATCCAAAATTAATTTCTCCGGAACAATTTTAAATATTTCTCCCTGCCAAAATTCCTTTTTCAGATTGAATCTTACTTTTTTGTAGTTTGTATTTATCGTTTCTCTTAAATCGCAAATCATACAACTCTGTTTTTCCTGAGGGTTGTAATAAAATGCTCTATGAATTTCGCAATGAAATTTTGCTCCAACTTCTTTTTCTTCCTTATTTTCTATTTTTGTCAATTCGTATTCAATTAATTTTGAAAGAAGTTCATCGGCTACATTCTTTGCTATTGAATTCTCAATAATGTATCTGTAATTATTCCAAGTCTTATTTTGTATTGCAAGCTTTATACTTTTACATAAGAAATGTTTTTGCTGGTTGAAATCTCCTTCTTTCCAATTTATACTATCTAAATCGAATAGATTACTGATGTTATCAATCACAAAATTCCGTTGCCATTTTTCTTTGGACGAATTCAAACCTGAGATCAGAATTCCTTTTTTTACTATATTGTCTACTTTATTCGTCAATCTCGTTTTTTTATTTTTAATAGCAAAACAATTTCACTACCACACAAATTTACAATTAACTTCTCAATCCTTAACCACCCGCTTCAAAACCACCTCCCCACTCCTAAAATTTTCAAATCTAAAAATATACAAACCACTCGGCTGACCCTTCAAATCAATGGTATTAGAAAAATCCCCACTTTCAAATCTATCAATCTCTTTTCCAAAAGCATCGAAAACTACTATAGTTGTTTCATCACAATCACATGAAATTTCAAAAATATCAGAAGATGGATTAGGCAAAACATTTATATCATAACCTGTTGATTTTGAATCAGTTACACTCGAAACGTTTCCATAAAAAACGCGACTATCGCCATTCGATAGATTAAACGCTTTTAGTTCATTCCAGATAAAATCAATGATAGCGGAGTAGTTATTTCTTACTTCTTGATGAATCAAATTTGGCAGTACAAAATTGGCTGGTGCTTTCTCTTCATAGACGGCCATGTAAGTGGTCAAAGCGGCCAAGAAGTAAATCGTTGGTCTTCCGTGCGGGGCATCATCTTCGTACAATTCGGTCAACGGAATTTGGCTGGAGAGTAGCTCTGGAAGCAACTTCGAGATGATTGGACCGACTGGAATCATTCGTACTTCCAAGTCTGGTCGAGCGGCCAAAACTGCGTCATGATATTGAATCCACCAATCATTAAATTCACCTCTGGTGTAATTATTATAATCAGCAAAACCACTTGCAGTTGGAGGAAAATCACCGTTGATGTAAGGTGCCATATCAGGCCAATTTTCATAAATATAATATCGAATATCAGACTCCTGAGTAGCGACCCAATCCATAATATTAATCGTTGCAGAAATCGGAGTCACACCTGGGTCTGTTGGATATTCCAAATCAGGTGCCTGCCATTGCATAAAGTTTCCAGCCGTCATGACAACCGTTGAAATGTCCGCAGCAGAGAAAGGCTCCGTGTCCGATTCCCAAACTCCCGGAACGATGTCGTAACCCCATTGAGAAATCGGAGGCGTTCGAGCATGGCCAGGTAAAAACCCATATTGCCCACCCGCAGCATAAGTTTTACCTGCTTCTTGCGCCAACAAAAACATCCAATGTGGAACTGTGGTTTCGTTGCTTGGTGTTGGAATCAACGGTGGTCGATGGTCCAAAAGACTATGCCCAAAAATGAACATTCGGCTGTCATCAATTTGAGAAAAGCCAATCGTTGTTGAGAGAAAAAATATAGTAAATAAGATATTTTGTAGGTGTGTCATTTTTTAAGCTTAAGCCTTACTAAAAAATGACCAAGATAAGCCATTCTAAAAAATTACCTTTGCTTCTCAAAAAAAAATCTCAACATCAAATCACTCGCTCCTCATAATTTCTTCCTTATCACTGCCCTATTCTTTGGGCTGATATACATCTTCCTTGTGCCACCGTTTCAGGTACCTGATGAGGGACATCATTTGTATCGAGCCTATCAT
>CALHBQ010000401.1 GCA_937930815.1 uncultured Saprospiraceae bacterium
GGGTCTATTATCAATAATGTCTCGACACCATGTTTTCTTGCAGCCGCTATTTTATTATTAAAATCAGTTGACCACTTTGACGGCTCAACACTTCCCGAGACTAAGTAATTTCCATTCGCTCGTTTTGGTTCACCTGAGTAAATCATCACTGTTTTACCTTTGAAATTCTTTCCTTTATAGTCTGAGTATTTTGCATCATCGACTCCGTAACCCAAAAAGTAAAGCTTTTTGCTATTGAATTTTGGGCGATTCTTATTTGCTCCTGGAAAGGAATAAAAATCTTTTAAATGACGATATTGCTTTCCATTAGCATTGAGCATAATGGAAGTCCATTTTTCATTGTAAAATGAAATTTCTTGGAAATAGCTGCCATCTTCTCCTTTTGCAGGTATACCAAATGATTTAAACTGTTTTGCTATATAATCGGCTGCTTTTGCTTGGCCCGGTTGACCAGTTTCGCGACCTTCATATTCATCCGATGCCAATACCGTTAAGAACTCTTTGAGGCCATCAGCAGTGATATTTTCTGCGAAGTCGTGACCATTAGGTGCTCTCTTTTCAGTTTGAGCAAAGGAGAAAATACTTATTGAAAGGATAAGAACCAGTAATCTAAATTTCATTTATTATTATTTTAAAAAAATACAAAAAGGCCTCGATTAACAACAAGCAATCTTATTCACTCGTCTTTCATGCCTTCCTCCCTCAAAATCAGTTTCAAAAAATTTCTGAATCATATTCAAAGCCATTTTTTTAGAAACAAAACGTTGTGGAATACAAAGCACATTGGCGTTATTATGTTGACGCGCCAATTCTGCTAAATCCACTTTCCAACATAAAGCAGCACGTACCTTTTGATACTTATTTGCCGTCATGGTCACACCTTGGCCACTTCCGCAGATAAAAACAGCGAATTGAGCTTCTCCATTTTCAACCATTTTGGCACCTGGGTGCACATAATCTGGATAATCTGTAGAATCTTCTGAATGGGTTCCGAAATCATGAACCATAAAGCCCATTTTTTTCAATTTTCTGATTACAGATTCTTTTAAAGGAAAACCTGCATGGTCACAGCCAACGGCAACTGAAATTTTACTCATAGTGTCATTTTTTTATGATTCGCGAAATTAAACAGGTTTTCAATTTATATGATAAAAAACCACAATTCTTTTCTCAAGATTGAATTTGTTGGAACTAAAATTTGACAGATTCAATTTTCGTCTTAAAATTGCGGTCTGATACCAAAATATGGCAATTTATCAACTTACTGAAGATCCTTATCTATTTCCAGATCCAAAACTGGCGAGTTCTGCTGGTTTATTGGCGATTGGCGGTGATCTGACTCCTGAACGTTTGATTACTGCTTATTCTTTAAGTTTCTTCCCGTGGTACAACCCTGGTGAAGAAATTCTTTGGTGGACGCCCGACCCTCGTTTAGTACTTTTTCCAAAAGATTTGAAGATTTCAAAAAGTATGCGTCCTTATTTCAACCAAAACAAATTTCGGGTAACTTTTAATACCAATTTTCAGGAAGTCATTAAAAATTGCCAATTAAACAAGCGAAATGGCCAAACCGAAGGTTCTTGGATAACCAATGATATTACCGGCGCTTATACGCGTTTGCATGATTTGGGATATGTTCACTCCGTTGAAGTTTGGCAAGAGGATGAATTGGTTGGCGGACTTTACGGCATCTCACTGGGAAAGGTGTTTTTTGGTGAAAGTATGTTTGCAAAAGTCTCCAATGCTTCAAAATTTGGATTTATTTCTTTGGTTCAAAAACTTAAGGAGATGGATTTTACGTTAATTGACTGTCAGCAAGAAACTAATCATCTCAAATCTATGGGTGCCGCACCTATTTCGAGAGATGAATTCATGACTATTTTAGAAAAAAATTCATTCGATAGAATCGACTTATGAAATGCTTCAAACTAATTGCCCTTTTTCTTTTTTCCATTATACTATTTCAATGTACTGAAACCAAACGAGGTTGTCTTGACATCAACTCCCCAAATTTTGATGTAGATGCAGATGAACCATGTGAAGATGATTGTTGCGAAAAAACACAGTTATCAATCTCCTTCATACATCGATTTTGGGAAATGGATTCCATTCCCATTGCCAACACAGTAAGATTGGGTACTCCATTCAATGTTTTCCCAGACACGAATCACATGATAGAATTTACGCACTTACACTTCTATCTAACTGATTTTCAGCTAATTAAAACAGATGGCACTATTTTAGAGTCGTCCTCGAATACAGTAATAGAAAGTGATCCTCCAATTACGGTTAAGGACAATAATGTCTATCTCAATAGAAATAATGTAAATGCCCAAAGCATGGGCGATTTCACCCCAAGTGATGGAATTGAAGGGTTGAAATTCAATATTGGAATTGATGGTCTTTATAATCAAATCATACCTGACTCACTCGCAAGTAGTCATCCTTTCGGTTATAAAGGAGATTCGACTAATTGGAATCCAACAAGCGGATATTCCTACCTAAAAATGGAATTTTTAACCTACAATGACACAACACTCATAGATTCTATGCCAAGAGTAATTGAAATTACAAACCCCGACGTGCAACTCATTGAAATACCCGCTATTTTTGATTTACAAATTGGTCTCAATACTCGAATCACACTATTGATGAACTACAATGCCCTTTTTGACGGAATTGATATCATAAATGACTCAAAACCGACGATTAAAAACAAAATAATTCAAAACATTCCAGCGTCAATTTTATTAGATACAGTAAATCAAGAATAACTCGACATGAAAAAATTTATTTATTTATTACCATTTATTGCCCTAACCATTTTCTCTTGCGGTGACGAAGATACCGTTGGCGATCTTGAACTAAATTTCGTTGCAACTTATGGTGGCCAACCAATTGCAACTGATGGAAGTTTTTACGATTATCAAAATGACCAAAAAATACAGTTTGATGAAATCAAGTTCTTTATAGCTGAAATCGAATTAGAGAATAAGGATGGTAGTGCAACATCTATATCTGAAGTAGAAAGAATTGATCTTTCAAGAAAAGATGAGGTCACTGCTGCTGCTGGAGAATCTGTTATTTTTGAAAAAATAAAAGGAGGAGATTACAAAAGCATTACTTTTCATATTGGACTTTCTGAACGATTAAACAATCTAACACCATCTGATATTGATGCCAGAAGTCCATTGCAAGATGGAACCTATTGGCCAGATTGGGGTAGTTTTATTTTCACAACTATAACAGGTAAAGCTGACCTTGACAATAATGGGATTACAGATCATAATTTGGTTTACCACATTGGCGGAAATCAATCAGTTCGCCCAAAGAGTTTCGCAGGTGAAGTCAAAATTGAAGACAATAGAATAACAAAATTGGATTTTACAGTTGACTTAAAAGAAATGTTTATGGCAAATGGCCAACCATTTGACATTGAGAATTTCAGTGCGATTCATACAGAACCAGAGATCATGGAAGATTTAGCTGATAGAATGATTGGCGCATTTACTCGTAATTAATTGACTATCAATTCATTAAATGAATATTTTAAGAAAAATAGTATTCTTCTCTTTTATTTCCATTGTTGCTATTGGATGTAAAAGTTGTGATCCTGATGTTCCTCCAATCGATCCAGAGGATGATTTAACTGATATTCCGTACAACTCAACCCCTTATGAGTTGCCCAAGTTGATCGACTTCCCGCCGATGTTGATACCCGATGATAATCCAATGACACAGGAAGGCGTTCAATTAGGTAGAATGTTATTTTTTGACCCAATTCTTTCTGTAGATAGTTCGATGTCTTGTTCGTCCTGCCACTTGGCAGATAAAGGCTTTGCGGATGGGCAAAGATTTAGTCGAGGGGTTCAGGGAGGTTTTACAGAAAGAAGTTCAATGGCGATTATGAATGTCGGTTTTATTCGACATGGTTTATTTTGGGACGGTCGATCCGAAACATTGGAAGATCAAGCTTTATTGCCTGTCGAAGATGAAATTGAACTACATGAAGAGTGGCCAAACGTTGTTGAAAAATTCAAACGACATCCTGATTATCCAAAAAAATTCAGAGAAGCTTTTGGTATATCTAACAAATCAGACATCACCAAAGAATTGGCTGCCAAAGCCATTGCCCAGTTTGAGCGCACAATGATAGTGGGTGCTGGTTCTAAATATTATAAAGTTTTCGTTTTAGGAGATGATTTGCCCTCAGATGAAGAATTGAATGGGCACACGATGTTCTTTGATAAAGGAAGTGGATTGCCAGATGCACAATGTTTTCATTGCCATGCTGCCCCATTGTTTACAGATCCTGACTTTAGAAATAATGGATTAGATTCCGTTGCGAATGTTGCAGACTTTAAAGACTATGGAAGAGGCCGAGTGACCAATTTCCCTTTTGATAATGGAAAATTTGCTGCCCCTACCCTTTGGAATATTGAATTGACTGCTCCATATATGCACGATGGCCGTTTTCAGACACTTGAAGAAGTCATCGACCATTATGCTTCAGGTGGACATTGGTCGCCAAATCGAGATGCGTTGATGGATTCAATATCATTAGACGCAGAACAAAAAGCAGATTTAGTTTCGTTTTTGAAAACACTAACGGATACTTCGTTTATCAATAATCCAGCATTTCAAAGTCCTTTCTAAAAAAGTGAAAATTGTTTGATTGTTAAAAACTGTTTGATTGCTTTATCTGCTCTTTAACAATTTCAACAATCAAACAATTTAACAATCGCCTTCAATTACCAAGCTATATTTTCAATCTGTGGTTTTTGTAAATAAGGCTGAAGCATTGCCTGATCCCCCTTATTTGGACCAACCTCTGGGCCAATAAAAACCGTTTTTTCGTTAGTCTTGGCCATCATGGTTTTCCATTGCATGGTTTCACTGCCATCTTTT
The DNA here is from genome assembly GCA_937930815.1 of uncultured Saprospiraceae bacterium. Lineage (GTDB taxonomy): Bacteria > Bacteroidota > Bacteroidia > Chitinophagales > Saprospiraceae > JAGQWW01. Next base: position 4,909 of record CALHBQ010000401.1, read on the forward strand.
GATTTCATAAAAATGGTCTCATTTATCAGATCATAATTCCAAGTACCGATTCCATCTTCTTCCTGAAACATTCCATATTGAAAAGTGCCATTGTTGTAAAATCGATACCATTTCCCTCTGTTTCTATCGCGCGAATCTTCACGACTTGAGACATAACCATCTACCCACCAATAAGGAGAATTATGTGCAACCAATGGAATTACATGACCTTCCAATTTTACGGTAGGTTCAGGATTTCCTTCACCTGTCAACACATTTACAGTTGGAATACAAAAGGTTTTATCTCCAATTGTATCGCAGGTACCATCTGGCGGAGGAGGATTTCCACAACTCACAAAAAATATCACGCTCAAAAACAAAAACGATGGAATAAAAAATTTACGGTTCATAAGATAATAGTTAATTCGGTTTTATAATTCAGGCCATCGAAACGGCTCCAACTGAGACATTCTGATTTTCTTTAATATCAAAATCCTTTCCAAAGATATTGATTGTAATTGGACTTTCACTATGATTCGTAACTTCTACATTTTGGTGGGAAGCATTTATTTCTAAAATATGTCCTCTCCAACGTGCTTTGAATTTCAATGACTCCCATTGTTTTGGAATAGATGGATTGAAAAACACTTTTCCATTTCGAACACGCATTCCACCAAAACCTTTTATCACAGACATCCATGTGCCGGCCATGCTCGTAATGTGCAAACCTTCTGCTGCTTCATGATTATAGTCATCCAAATCGAGGCGAGCAGTGCGTACATACATTTCATATGCTTTGTCATGCATACCCAATTTAGCCGCTAAAACCACGTGAACACAGGGGGATAAAGAAGATTCATGTACCGTTCTTGGTTCATAAAATTCAAAATTCTTTCGGTGCTCTTCTTCTGAAAAGTCATCCTCAAAGAAATAAAATCCTTGTAAAACATCTGCTTGTTTGATATAGACAGATCGTAATATTCTATCCCAAGACCAATTTTGATTTATTGGTCTATCTTCTTTTTTCAAATCCTCAACTACCAATAAATCTTTATCTAAAAATCCATCATGTTGTACAAAAATTCCCAATTCTTCATCTTTTGGATAGTACATTTTTTCAATGATGTCTTTCCAAAGTTTGATTTCTGTGTATTTATAAAATTTGATTTTTTCAGAAATTTCTTCGAATCTGGCTGCATTGGTTGACTCGACATATTCCATCGACTCAAGTGTATATTTCAAACACCAAACGGCGATGTAATTCGTGTACCAATTATTGTTGACATTGTTTTCGTACTCATTTGGCCCAGTGACGCCATGCATCATGTATTTGCCATTACGCTCTGACCAATGAACTCTTTGTGCCCAAAATCGAGCAATCGCAATCAAAACTTCTAACCCAGTTTCTGCCAAATATTTTTTATCACCAGTGTAATTGATGTAATCAAAAACACCATAAGCGATGGCTCCATTTCTATGAATTTCTTCGAAAGTGATTTCCCACTCATTATGGCATTCTACTCCGTTGATGGTTACCATCGGATACAATGCAGCGCCATCTTTAAAGCCTAATTTAGCTGCATTTTCAATCGCTCTTTGCAAATGTTTATACCGATAAACGACCAAGTTTTTCGCCACTTTTTCTTCCGCTGTCGCTAAATAAAATGGCAAACAATATGCCTCTGTATCCCAATAAGTTGACCCACCGTATTTCTCTCCAGTGAATCCTTTTGGACCAATATTCAATCGTTCATCAGCTCCAGTATAGGTTTGATATAATTGAAAAATATTGAATCGAATACCTTGCTGAGCAGAAACATCTCCATCAATCACGATGTCTGCTTCCTCCCATTTTTTGTCCCATGCATTCGCCTGATTTTCTAATAAAGTTTGGTAACCAGTTTCGGCAGCAGCTCGTGCTTCCTTTAATGATTCCTCTACTAAATTTCCAACAGCCACATTCATCGAAGATTGAATCGAGACGAATTTTTCAATCGTAACTCCTTGACCTTCAGTAACTTCTATATCAACTTGACAAGCTGCGTATTTATCTCTTTCGACACGGTAGGTTCCGTGATTTTCCTTTTTTCCATTTTTAAAAATAGAAAAAGTCATCGCACCAGCTACCTGGAAAATTTCAGCGTCAAAGTTGGTTTCCTTAGTTTGAGCGACTACAACTGCCCAATCTTTTTCCGCATCTTGATGGATTGGATTCCAAAATTTCTCTTCGTAATTGGAGTCCTTGTTTTCTACATCTGCATCAATGTACGGCGTGATGATTGCCTTTCCAGAAAAATCAATCGGCGTAAAAGAATATCGAATCGCTGCCACCTTATCATTAGCGATACTGCAAAATCTTTTGCTACTCACTTTCACCGAACGATTACTCTTCATCACAGCCGTAAAACTGCGTTCCAAGTATCCTTCTTTCATATTCAAAACCCGACGAAAATCTTTGACTTCTTTGCAGGTATTTAAGTCCAGTTTTTCACCATCAAACTCAATATCAATTCCGATCCAATTATGTGAATTTAGCACTTTTGCGAAGTACTCAGGATAGCCATTTTTCCACCAACCCACTTTCGTTTTGTCTGGGTAATAAACCCCCGCAACATAACTTCCTTGAAGGGTATCGCCGGTGTACGTTTCCTCAAAATTTGCACGTTGGCCAAAACGACCATTTCCTATCGAAAATATACTTTCAGAAACTTCATTGAGTTCTGGTTTCCAACCTTCTTCAATGATATTCCATTCATCTTTTATTAAATAGTCTTTCATTATTCTCTAAAAATATAATTTTATAATATTCTGATTATCAATTTACTATCTGATGTTATGCAATAGCAACTACGAAGTAGTTGAACTTGAATAACCCCGAGTGCAACTCGGGGAACAATGAACCGTCCATGATAACTACGAAGTAGTTGAACTTTAACCTGAGTTGGTTCAACTACTTCGTAGTTGCAACACAATTTATTTTTGCACCCCGAATTTCATTCGGGGTTATTCATGTTCAATCTCTTCGAGATTGGGCGCAACCTCAGTTAATAATTAAAAGAAGTACTAAACTTCTCATCCTTTATTTTATAATTACGAAACAATCGCTGGATGGTTCGCCACCTAATATTTTCAAATCCTTTTAAGATATAATCTGCATTAGAAAGGTTTCTGCTGGAACCAATTCCAATCGCCATAAAACCACCTGCTTTTGCAGCTTTTACGCCCTTTGGTGCATCCTCAAAAACGATGCATTCAGAAGGCGCTAAATTTAATTCTCGAGCACCTGTCAAGAAGGTTTCTGGATTCGGTTTTCCTTTCACTACCCGATTGCCATCAACAATGGATTGAAAGTAGGAAGTCAAACCGATTTGTTCTAAGATACGTTTAGAATTTTTGCTGGCAGAACCCAATCCCACTGGGATTTGAGCAGCATTTAATTCGTCTAAAAAGGAATGAACGCCTGGTAAGATTTCAGATTCATTCATTTCGCTTATCAAGCCGAGGTACCAATCATTTTTGGTGACCATCCAAGCTTGTTTTTGTTCTTCGGTTTGAGTGACGCCACCCCACCCCAAAATCAAATTCAAAGAATCATATCGACTGACACCTTTGAGTTGCTCGTTTTGAGTTTCATCAAAATCAAAGCCCAACTCGTTGGCCAATCTTTTCCAAGCTTGGAAGTGGTATTTTGCGGTGTCAACAATTACACCATCGAGGTCAAAAATAACGCCCATTAATTTATTTTAGCAAAGTGAGAAAAAGAAAGAGTCTGTCTAAACTCTATAATTGTACGAAAATGAGTAATCTTTTGTTTTGAATGTGGTAAAAAATTAGGCAACGCGTGACATCGATGAGCCATTTTAGCTTTGTCCCGATTTCATATCAAAACTTCAAAACAAAATTCCCATCCTGTAGACGATTAATATAAGTTTAGACACTTTAAATACGAAAACTACTTTCAAAGGCTGCAAATATTCAGAAAAATATAATAGAAATTCGATCTTATCTTACCCATTAATATTCACTAATCCTATTTTTAAAATTTCACTATAAAAAATTATCAAGACTGCTCCAAAAAGAGATAATTAAATTTTAATCTGAGCCTTGCTTTCAATATCTGCAAAAGTCTTTCCGTGTGGTTGTGATTTTAGATTTTCATCCACACTCACAAAGACTAATTTTTCAATTGAAATAATTACTTTTTTGGAAAACAGATTTCGCACCTCACATCGAAAAGTGATCGAAGTTCGACCGATTGAAAGAAATTCCAATCCAATCTCAATCACATCCGCTTGCTTCGCAGAACTTACAAAATTGATTTCAGACATAAACTTGGTGACAACCCGAGTGGTATCCAATCTGGTCATCGCATAGATGCCTGCCTCTTCATCAATCCACTTTAGTAACTGTCCTCCAAAGAGCGTATCGTTGGCATTCAGATCACCTGGCTTGATAAGTTTTCTACTATAAAATTTCATAATTTATTATTTTAAAACACCTGCTGCTTGTCGCAGTCCGATTTTTATTTTTTGAAAGGTGGCTCTTAGCTTGGCCTGTTTTATTTGAGTATCGATCAGCTTTTGTTCACGCGAATTGACTAAGAAAAGAGAGCTTTCGCCTATCCTAAATTTCACATTTTCGGCAGCTAGTAATAACCTGTAGTTTTCAGTCATTTCCTCTGTCGTACGTAGTTGCGATTGAGTCAAATTCATTTGTTGCAAATAGGCTTCGATTTTATTTTTAACCTCCTGCCTTTTTTGCGAAAGCTGCAAATTAGTTGTCGCCATTTTTACCTCTGCGAGTTGCAAATTCCCTCTTGCTTGGCGCAAAAAAAGTGGCATACTAAATTCGATTCCCCACTTATAATTTTCTTGAAAAAGGAGTGCTGGATTATTTTCACCGCCACTTATTTTATCTCCATTTTGAAAATCCAATCTTTCTGCAAGTAGATTATATTCAACACTAAGTTTAGGTTTCAATTTTTCGGCCTTGAGCCGTCTCTCAATTTCCAAACCAGAAAGTTTGAGTTGATAAGAACGTAAATCAGGATGAAATTTCATCAAGTCATTTTGTACCGTTATGACCTCCAGTGGAATGTCTACAGACAAATCTAAAGGCAGTCGTTCAGGACTCATTTCTTTGGTTAGTTCCAGTGGAACCTCATTTTCTGTCCATAAAAAATTGGAAAGAAGGAGACGTGTATTTTGAAAAAACAACTCCGCTTCTTGCAATTGTAACTGTCTGGTTTGTACCTGAATTTTTGATTCTAAAGTATCTATGGCTGGTTTATCTCCCTGCTCAAAACTCGACACTACTGCCTGTAATCTTGTCTCAGAAAATTCGAGTGCATTTTTTTGAATTTCGAAAATTTCATAGGCAAAACTCCAATCCCAATATGCCTTTGCTGCCTCGAATAAAACATCATTGAATAGTTGCTGACGTTGTACTTCGGTCATCTCTCTAAAAATACGTGCTTGCTTCAAGGCAGCTCGTCGATCGTCAATTAGAAGACCTTGCAACAAAGTTATTTTTCCACCCAAAACTGCCTGACCTGCTGTTGGTAAATTATCAGAAGGATTGAGGAAAACACCATTATTCCAATTGTAACCTGCTTTGAATTCAGTGCCAAACCAACTCGGCACTTTTACACCGCCCTCACCAATTCGGAAATAGTTTTTTCCATCAAAAGTCTTATGCTCATAATCGCCAAACAGTTTTGGATCAAAGTTTCCGTTCGCGACTCGTTGGTTTGCATTTGCTTGAGACTCTAGCAGTTCTGCTTGCTTTCCGATCGGATGATTTTGGCGGACTTGCTGCATGTATTCGCCGAAAGGCAAAATAGTTGATTGTGCATTTCCCGAAAAGGAGAAAATGGATAATGCCAATAGAAATACCCATAATCTTTGAGTTAGGATCTGCTTAAACCGTGGGCCGAATTGGAGTCTAACCACAGCCTCGCTTTGACAGATCCGAACATTACTAATGAGAATGTTTTTTGTTGCTTCATACATCACTTCACAGATTTCACAGGTGCTTTTAATTTGGGTTTCTTATCTTTTTCTCCATCATAAAAATCAGGCGGAAAACCATTTAGCTGTCGCCAGATTTCGTACCAAGCAGGGACATCGTTAAGTAGCGCAATCCCTTTTGCACCAGAGCCAACACGGAGTGCTTCTGGCCATGGTTTATCGGCGTGTGGGCTGACGAGGATTCGGTATTTTCCATTCTTTGAAATGTTGTTTTCGATGGCAGCTATGTGACCATGATAAGTCCCAAAAGACAATCCTGGCCATCCACTAAAAACTATTGCAGGCCATCCGTCAAACAGAAATCGAACCTCCTGTCCTCTTTGAATTAGCGGTAAATCCATTGGACGTACAAACAGTTCAACCGCCATATCAAAATCGGCGGGCATGATGTCCACGATGGCTTCGCCTTCTTTGACTGTTTCGCCAATTCCAGGTTTGAGTGCTTCGTTGATGAAGCATTTTTGAGGAGCAGTGATGTAATAAAAACCGCTTCGACGCGCGTAGTTTTCGTACTGACTTTTCAATTTATTCACGCTGCCCTCCGCATCAAATCGCGTAGATAGAGTACTGAATTTATCACTCTCTGCTTTTGCAATTTTGTTGGCGTATTCGTTCTTAATCGTGTTGACATTAAGCTTCGTAATGGCTACCTCGTTTTCAGCTTCAGCCATTTTGTTTTTGGCGGAAATTAGTTTGGCTTTTACTTCCTGCACTTTGAGCCGTTTACTTTCCAAGTCAGTTAAAGATTTTATTCCTTTTTGAAAAAGCGTATCTGTCCGTTTTAATTGAAATTCAGCAATTTCTGAATCAATCTTTGCTTGCTCGACTGTTGCTTTTTGACTTTCAAGTTTGAGTTCAGTTTGCCGAATTTTGTTTTGAAGTTGGGATTGTTTGAACCTCAATTCCTCTTTCATCGCCTTGACTTGATTTTCGAGCGCACCTACTTTTTGGTCATAGCTACCGATTGCAGATTGCTTTGCCTTAACTTGATTTTGGGTGCGACTAACTAACTGTGGATCGAAATAATCTGCTTTCACCTCTGAAAGAAAAGCAATCGTATCTCCTTTCTCGACCAGTTGACCTTCACGCACATACCATTTTTCAATTCTTCCAGCAATGGTAGAGTTTATAGTCTGTGGACGCTGTCCGGGTTGTAAAGTTGTCAGCTTTCCTTCCGTTTGAATATTTTGCGTCCATGGCAAAAACATAAAAATCAAACAAATAACCAGCAGACCAATCAGCCAACGAGTAAACATTCGATTGGCAGCAGATAGACTCGACATCTTAAAGCAATCATACTCGTCGAGTTGTACGGCTCTTTTTACAGAATTTGGTGATATATTTAGCATGGAATAATTGAAAATTTAAGTTTAATGTTTCTTGAGTTGTTCTTAAGATACTTCGTAACCCGGGTTGAAAATGCGACGATAATGCTCCGTTTTCTTTATTTCAGAATAGGTTCCTTCCATAACGATTTCACCTTTTTTCATGACAATGACTTTGTCGCATTGTGAAGCAAAATATGGATTATCACTCACTGCTACGACCGACCAATTATTTCTTTGATCAAGAATGAAATCAATGATTTGCTCTCGTTCTTCTTTTTTAATATTTGGGAAAATTTTATCGACGGTCAATAATTTGGGTTTAAAAACAGTACTCCTGCATAGAATGATTTTCTCTCGAATACTTCCTGGGATATTTCTTCCTCCAGGAACCAACTCAGTATTAAGTCCCTCTGGTTGATTTTGGATAAAAGGTGTTAAATCCATTTTGGCAGCAATGTTCAGCACATCTTTCATAGACACTTCAGGCTGACCCAAAGTGATGTTTTCATAAACCGTTCCTCTGAAAATATCTTCCTGAATCGTGGCATCGCCGATATGGCGCCGCAAATCAGTTATATTGAAATTTCGTTGAGGAACATCATTATAAAGTAGGCCTCCTTCATATTCGCTGTAAAGACCTGCGATGGTTTGAACAAGCGTACTTTTTCCAGAGCGGTTATAACCAGTGATA
>CALHBQ010000402.1 GCA_937930815.1 uncultured Saprospiraceae bacterium
ATCTATTTGATACTCATTAGAATTGATTGTCCCATTTAAAACTGATTGCCCAGTTAAATTCAAAAATTGAAAATCTAAATTTTCAAATCTATCAAATTTGAGGTTAATAATTGAGGTAGTTGGATTTGGGGAGATGGATAGCTCAATTGAAGCATTCTTATTTTTAGTTGAAGTGCTATTACAATCTATCAAACCCTCCAAATTATACTTAGAAACATAATTCCAGATTTCTACAGAGGCATCAATATCCATATTGCCGAAACTGCCGGGCCAATCGTGACCACCACCAATAACTTTTAAATGTTCTATTGAAACACATTCGTCTCCTTCTTCCCAGATGTGGCGTTCGACCGTACTTCCATCTGAGGTGCTAATATTTGGAAGTTGTGTAATCATCGGTGTGGTAGGTGCATTGTTGTGAGTAGCCCAATACTCATGTACTTCATCTGCTGAAAGATACCATTTGAAACCTCCCCAAACCACTCCATCGTATGGCGAAACAGAATCATCCGTTCCTAAAATTGTCAAGATTCCTGTTGGATGCGATGGGGCACAATTATCAAATATGGTGGTGTTCATTGTTCTTGCCACGACGCCAATTGCTGCAATTCTATCGTTCAACCTACAAGCCAAATCATAGCTGAATTCTCCACCCAATGAGTAGCCACAGGCATAGATTCGATTTTCGTCGATGGCATATTCTGAAGCGATAGAATCAATCATCGCATCCACAAAAAATACATCGTCAATTTCAGTTGGGTCTTTTCTCAACCAATTTGGAGAACCACCATCGCTTGGGTCGGGTAGCGCTTGTGGATAAACCAAAATAAAGGTAGCGGTATCAGCAATTGATCGCATATCTGCAATTGCGATTTGGTCCGCAATATTTCCGCCGCCGCCATGAAAGTTAAAGAGCAACGGAACTTTTGTTGTGCTTTGATAATTGGGTGGAATGTATATTGAATATGATCTGGTTTCTCCATCGTGTATGATGGTTTCGCTTAGGAATTGTTGTGCCATTACAGTATTGAATGGCAGAAGCATAAGAAGAGTTATTAAGATTTTATTCATTTGTTATTGCTTTTTTTGCGATATGTACTTCGAGCGAAGCGCTGTGCTGAGCGTAGTCGAAGTGCCGAGAAGCACAAGAGCGAAGATCTGATTTCCATTTATGTGCTTCTCGGCTTCGCTCGAAGTACGCTTAGGAGTTGATTATTTTACTTTTAAAACCTTCTTGACCGCATTCCCAACTTTCAAAAAATAAACACCTTCGGGTAAATGTGCAATATCAATCTGTTGCGTATTTGAATTGACTGTTCCATTTAAAATCGATTGCCCAGTCAAGCTGAATAATTGAAAATCTACATTTTCGATTCCTTCAAAATCGATATTAATAATAGAAGAAGTTGGGTTTGGAAAAACGCTCAAATTTGAATTCTGATTCAACTGATTTATCGAAGTCGTGGTACGCAAACCATTGATATCATATCGCGCAAAAAACTTCCAAATTTCGAGGGATGCGTTGAAATCTTGGTTGGTGCCAGGCAATGAAAAAGTAGAACCAGGCCAAGTGTGGCCACCTCCTGTGACCTTATAATGTTCAGTGAAGGAAACAGCATCTCCACCATCATAAACAAAGTGTTCGACCGTACTTCCATCGATTAAATTAGTGTTTGGGAGTTCGCTGATTTGTGGTGTTGGAGTGCAATTATTGAAGTCCACCCAATAGGCAACAACCTCATCAACAGATTTGGTCCAATTGGCACCTTGGTAAGGGACGACATTATCGTCCGTTCCATGTATTTGCAAAACTGGAGTTGGGTGTTGTGGGTCGCAATCATTAAACATTCCAGGTGACATTGAACCCGTAACGGAGGCAACAGCAGCAATTTTATCACTTAATTGGCAAGCCAATAAGAAACTCATAAATCCACCATTGGACATGCCAGTTGAATAAATTCTTTCAGAATCAATATTCATTTCATTCGAGAATTTTTCAATCATGGCAGCAGTAAATCCGACATCATCAGTCGTACTTCCCAAGGTGAATCCACCAACATTGAAATGAGTACTTCCATTATGAATAGTACCTTCTGGGTGAACGAGAATAAACCCGGATGTATCTGCAATCGCTCTAAAATCACCATAGAATGCTTGTTGCCCAGCGTTACTTCCGTATCCATGAAAATTGAAAACCAAGGGTGCTGGTTCGTTCTCATCGTAGCTTTCTGGGATGTACATAATGTATTCGCGGTCGATGCCGTCATGGGTAAGTGACCCGTTGATGGTTTGCTGTGAAAAAGCTAAGTTTATTGTAATTGAAAAAGCGAAAAGTAAAATTTGTTTCATGGTTGTTAGTTAATTGAAAAAATTGATTTATGCTTCCCAAAGTTAATGAATAGAAATAATTACCTATTGTTTTATTATTTTAATTATGAAGAAAAGGCAAGTTAGACCTAAGGTAAAGAAGAATAAAAATGGAAGAACCCAATCCGAATGATTTGCTAAGTTATAATTTTTTAGTGTTAAGTATTCTTTCTCTTGTGATGAGAATTCAATAATTCTAATATTTGAAAAAACACTGTTTTTTTGCCAAAATGATAGAGGCCCTTCTTGAGAGATTTTTTCAAGAAAATCTTGTTTCATTATCCCTAATGAAACTGGATCTGCTTTTTTGAGATTAACTAAAATTCCTGTAATATCCGTTTTTGAGAGAGTTGCTTGATTAAGCTGAAACGTAAAATTTGGATATTCTATTAAATGTATTTCAATTGAAATAGTGTATCCTCTTTTATGATTATTTGTGGTTAATTCTACATGGTTCCCAATTGTTCCATTTATTTTTTCTATCTCATTTGGAGTCCATTCTTTATTTTTTTTATTATAAGTTTTGTGGGATTCTGAAAAGAAAAATAGACTTGCGATTAATGATAGAATGATTAATGCAATAGATGTAGTTTTTGAAAAACTGATTTTACGCTGCCTAATTTTTTTCTTTTTCGAAACTAAGTGGATTCGTAGTTTGCTATAGTTAGAATAACTTTGCGAGCTAATAACGTAACAAGAATTTTTAGTGTAAAGAGTTAATTCTTTCCAAGTGTCTGTATCCTTAGTTTTTTTGATTTCACTCCAATTTTCGATTTCATCTAAGCGGATAGAACGTCGTGTTATTCCTGGAAAAAATCTAATTTCTAATCTGTTTGTATAGATGTAAATCTTATCTGTTAGGATTAGTGGGGATAATGGAATTATACATAATAAGAGAGGGTAAAATGAATAGGTAAAAAATGTTATTAGAAAAGTAAATAGGATGAATACCACAAGTAGAAATGGCATGAAAGACCAGAGGTTGGTTTTTGAAATTAGTATTGGTTTTTCATCCATTATAGACTTTGATTTTGTAATTACAGAGAGTAAAGTTAGGAGATAATTTGAAATTATCCCCTAACAATCCGTCTTCCGTATTTCGTCGCTCGTCCTCCGTTTCCTAAATCTCTATCTGAATACCAATCGTCGGTAACGTCGTCCCTCCTTCGTCAATCACTTCTTTCAATTTATAACGTTGTTGACTAATTGGCGCATTTGGATTTTCAATGATGCCGTCGCCGATAGGGGTCATATTATCATCCAAAGGTCGGTCGAGGAAAAGTTGTGGCAAATTGACGGCATTACCTGTGATGTTTTCTAAGTCGAGGTAAAGATTCAAACTCCATTTTTTGAAGAACCATTTTTTGTCGATTCGGATGTCGATAGTGTTTGAGTTACCACCGCGAAGAGTATTGAGGCGATTAAAATCTGTGATAGGTCTTCCAGTAACATCCCAATTTGAAACCAAACCAGAATTGAATGCAAAAGGCGTGTAAGGTAAACCAGTTTGGAAACGCCAGTTGACGCCTGCTTCCCAGTTTTTGCCGAATTTTTTGCCAACCGTCATGTTTATAATGTGGCGCGAATCCCATGCAGAAGGAATCAAATCGCCGTTTTTATCTTCGAATTCTGACCAGCCTAATGTATAACTTCCAATGCCATAAAAACCTTTATACATTCGTTGTTGAAAAAGAAATTCCAAACCATAAGTTTGTCCTTTACTTTTTGAAACGGCTGGTTCATTTCCAATAATTCCAAAATCACTTCCGAGGTTGGCGAGCGTAATTTGCTCACGGGAGAGAAATGGGTAGTCCGAGTATTTTTTGTAATATCCTTCTATCGAAATTTTGGAACTGGAAGCCGTATTGAATTCAAAACCTGCGACCAATTGGTCGTTTCGAATATAGTCGATTTTTTTATTGACAGAGACTCCGTTTTCTTGATAGCCCATGATGGTGTAAGGCGGCAACTGGTAATATCGTCCAGTATTGAAGTTGAAAGACAAACGATCCGTCAACGCATAAGCCAATGAAAAACGAGGTGAAAACTGTTTGATTGGGTCAATCATTTCACTACCAAAAGTATTTCCATCAAAACGGAAACCGAGAGACATGACTAAGCGCTCATCGAGTTGTTTGGTGCTTCCTTGTGCGAAAACGCCATACTTTCCTAAAGAAATCTCTGATGCATAATCAATCGTTTGTGGGCCAGTGCGTGTGAAGATTTTATTGAAAGTCGAGTTGTTGTATTTTACATATTCGAATGCTGCTCCGATGTTGATTTTGTAATTGCCCATGCGACTGGTGTTCTCCAATCGAAGTTTATTTTCAATCTCCTGACTCTTATATTTTAAAGTCAAATTGTCCTCGGTAGAGTCATCGTTTTTGAAATATTTGATGGATTCATTGTTGAGCATATTTCTACTCATAACGAATGTCCAATAGCCATTTTCATCATAATGTTTATAGACCAATCCATTCGTGTAATTCCATTGCGGACTGACGGGCAAGAAGTCTAAAGCGCTTTGTTGCGACTCGGTTTCGTTTGCATCGAGGTTAAGTTCAAACTGGTCAATCGCTCCCAAACCGACGAAATAGATTTCATTCTTTTGGTCAATTTTGTATTTGACTTTCGTCTGAAAGTCGTTGTAAGTTGGCAAGAAGGGTAGGCCGATTGCTTTAAATAAAAACTGCAAATATGATCGTCGAGCGGAAAAAAGGAAAGTCGTTTTCTCACTCAAAGGCCCCTCAATGGTTGCTCCAACATCGGAAGAACCGACGGTGAAAGTACCGCCCAATTTATCATCCCGACCATCTGCCTGTTTGAAATTTAAAACGGAACTCAACGTATTTCCCCTGTTTGCCGGAAAGGCACCACTGAAAAAATCGACCTCACGAATGAAGTTCACATTTATCAACCCAACAGGTCCACCACTTGAACCTTGAGTCGCGAAGTGGTTGATGTTGGGAACTTCTACATCATCCAAGTAAAAACGATTTTCATTGGGCGCGCCACCACGAATTATTAAATCATTTCGAAAAGAACTTGCTGAAGTCACCCCCGGAAGTGATTGGATTACTTTAGAAATATCACGTCCTCCACCTGGGTTTCGCTGTATCTCTGCGACGCCGATAGTTCGCAGACTGACAGGAGATTCTTCCGTTTTTCTAAAAGGAGAAGCTTTTACGACGACCTCGTCCAACTCATTTCCAGAAGCGTCCATTTTGAAATCTATGATGGCAGGTTTGGAATTGGTTACTTGAATTTCATATTGAGTCAATTCTGCATAACCCACAAAACTTGCTCTGACGTCGTACAAACCTGGCGTTAAATCAGTGATTTCGTATTTACCATCAATGTCTGTGACAGCTCCTGCATCGGTTCCCATGATCAGTACGTTTGCAAATCCGATAGGCTCATTGGTCAATGCATCGGTCAAGACACCTTTTACGATACCGCTTTGAGCGAATATTTGAATTGAAAAGAATAATAAAGTCGAAAGAATCGATGATCTCATTTTTTGTTTTTTGTTTTTCCTGAAACAGAAGCACAAAGGAATGGTTTAGAAACAAAAAAGCGAAACTCGTAGGTGAGTTTCGCTTTTTAAAATCTATAATTTAATAGATTATGGTTTCTACATTCCAGCAACAGCTCTTTGCCCAACCTTAACTGAAATTTTTTCTAATTCTTTTCCTAAAAAATTAGCGATCTCGAACATCCCTTGACGATGATTTCCAAAGTCTGATTCTGCTCCTGAGTTGTAATTGGTATTTGTATTCACATCATAGACAAATCGATTGCCTTGGGCATCTTCTGAATACTCCAAAGCACCTACTCCAATATTATTTTCCTTTAAAAAAGCGGCGTATTTTTCTAAATCTGGGTTTTTATAATTTTCTAAAATTTGAAATTTAGAAGCATTGCTTGACTCTCCAACTGGACAAAATGCATCCTCAATGTTGCAGGCATCAGCAGGACATAATTGGAATCCTTTGCTCGAATCAATACTCACTGCATACAAGAATTCTCCACCAACAAATTCAGCGCGAACGATGCGATCGTTTGCAGGTCGAACATATTGCTGCGCCAACCAAATGCCATCTAATGATTCGCCCAATTCATCATTTTTAATAGAATTAATCAAGCTTTCTTTGGTTAGAAAAAGTTGAACACCTGCTCCTTTTCCTCCTCTGTTTGGTTTGATGATAAAAGGGAATTGATTCAATTTTTCGACTGCCTCAGGAAGTAAATTTATATCATTAGAAACGATTGTTTTCGGATGCAAAATATCGTGTTTTTGAAGTGCGATGTACTGTTCCGATTTTCTGACCTCCAATTGTAAAGCTCTTCTTCCGTTGATGACCGTTCGGTTGTGTCGTTCCAACCAAGAAAGAATACTACCTGTAAATTCAGGCGCAAAACGATGGTCTCTTGTATGAGCGGATGCGCTCATTCGATTATAAAAAATCCCTTCGGGTGGTGCTTCGCTCAAGTCGAGGGTCATGCGGTCAATAAACCATTCTTCAAATGGTAAATTCAGTTTTTGAAAGGCAGCTCTGAGCGGAACGACCCACGCATCGTTTTCGTGGATAACATAGATTTTTTTGGACATGATTATAATTTTTTTTGGCAATAGAGAAAATAAAAAAAACGCCTTCTCAAATACATGAGAAGGCGTTTCTACAATTAAAAAAATTGTTTTGAAAAGATTACACTACTCAATTAAGGTTCGGGTTGTTGCAACAACAGCAGCAACAACAAGCATTAATTGAATTTGTGAATAATTTCATATTTAGTAAAATGGCAAAAATGAGGCCATGGTGATTTGAACAGTTGAATGTTCAAGGTTTTAAGTTGAAATAATGCTATTAAAACATAGCGTATCCTATATAGTTTTGTCTTTGATGTCTATATCTTGACATTTTAGTGAAAACAAAAAAAAGCGAAATCCGCTTCCGGATTTCGCTCAATAAATTGAAATTCAAAATTTCTTAAGTTTGATTATTTTATCACAGAAAATTTCTCTGTAGCAATCAATTGATTATCATTTAATACTCTCAAAACATAAAACCCTTCTGGCATATCTGAAATCCGAATGGAATTATTTTTCAAATTTCCTGATTTCATCAATTGGCCAGTGAGGTTACAAATCTCGAAAGCATCATTTGTTAGCAGTGTTCTTATATTCAAAAATTCAGAAGTAGGGTTTGGAAAAATTTCTAATTCCAAGTCGGGGGTAGCGGTGTTTCTGATGTCTTTAATTTCTTGAGTAAATAGTGTTTCGAAAGTAGAAGGGGTCTCAAATTTAGGTACTTCATAAAGCAATCCTTTTGCTTTGTAAACTACCATTCCATCAACATTCGGATTGCCAGAGGCAATGGCTTCAACTTGTGCTTTTTCTTTTTCAGAAACAGCGTCGATGCCTTCTGTCAAAATTTTCAACTGCAAATTTTGAATAAAAACCTCATTTGATTCAAAACGCTCCAACGCATTAATGCTACCAAGTTTCTTTTTCAGATTGGAAGCATGATTTGTAAGCGTAGTCATCAACGATGACCGAATGGTTTTGATTTTTTGAAGGAGGGTTTCTAACTTGATGTTCAAGTCAGATTGTTCCTCATCTGAATCATTTATGGTTTCAGCAGAATGATTTTTTAATAACCTCAATTCTTCGAAGGTTACTTCCAATTCTTTGAGCTGATTTTTGTAATTCATCATTGCAGGTGTGTCGTAATCAATCAGGTTTGAGATTCCATCTCTGACTTCATTCAACGGTTTGATGTTTCGGTTTTCAATTTTAGTTAATAAGTTAGTTTCTGTCTTTGAAGCGATTTCAGACTTAAATAAGTATCGTGTGGCCTCAAAGTTTAGTGCTCTGCTATCAGCGTCCGTGTAAATTTCTTGTGTTAATAAATTTAAATCAAATGATTCATTTGGCGTTGTCTGCACAGATTTTCCTGCTGCACAGGTCGCGGTATTTCCATTTCTTTTTTCAAACCAAGTAGCAGGATATACTTTTGAAGGGAAAGCATAATCTGTTGCTTCATTGGCAAAGAAACTGGAAAGACTATAAAAGCTTTTGTCAAAATTGTAATGGTAAGCGCCAGCTGCGCTGAAGTCACCCACCCATAGATTTCCGTTATGAATTTGTGGGCCAGTGATGGCAGTGTGATCCAAAAGTAATCCAATTGCTCCGCCATTTATGGTATTGGTTGCGATATTGGACTTAGAGAATCCTTTAATTACGATTCCGTTTAGATGGTCATAAATTTGGTTGCAGTGCAAATCTATTTGACTATTTTCAATGACAATACCCACGTTGGTGTTTCCACCATAAATTTGGTTATCAGTAACTTTCAGTTGTGAAGAACCGACAATTTCCATCCCAACTGCAGATAGCGCATTGGTATCGAAGATATTGTTCGAAATATTGAGCCCCGTTGAAGAGCTTATAAGAATACCATCAGCAACGGAGATAGGCGCATCATTTTTCAAGGTGTTGTGGTTGATTTGTCCATCTTTTACTTTGACGTTATTGATGGTTATTGCAGACATAAATGGACCATTTGCAGAGAAGGTATTTTCAGTGATAATGAAATTTTCAGAAAAAATATTACCTGCTTCAATACCGTCCCAAGCATTTATATTATTGCCTCTTACCTCAATAGAGCGCATTAAGTGACCATTTAAATCAATCGCATCGAGTTTTATTTTATCAAAAATATTATTTTCGATATTAATGTTCGAATTAATGTCTCTTACGCCGCTATTACATTCAATGAAATTCAAACCTACAATTTCAATACTTTCATTATTTGTACTAACAATTCCTGTATTGCATTTTTGAAAAGTAGTATTCGAAAGGAATAAATTTCCACTTGAACTCAATATACCTGTTACACAACTATCAAAAAGATTAGGAGAAGATTCTGCCCCCACGATAAGGTTACCTTTGTTGTTGATTCCAATTGTACAATTTTTGAAAGAACAACCAAAGATTGGAACTCCTGTCATCGTTGCGCTATCAGCAATTTCAACACCGAAATAATTGTCTTCGAATGTACTGCCTCGGAGTTGCATTTTTACATTGTCTTCTATTTTTACAGCAGTTGCTGCTCCAGAAATAATAGTGGCTTCTAAATTAAGATTGACACCTGGTGAAGTCGTGATTCCATTCCAAAGAGCGCTACATCCTCTAATGCTGCCGCCTCTGTAATGAAGGCCGCCACTACTTGGCAAAATATGAATGGACGAACCTGGTTCCATTGATAAATGACAGTTGAGCATTCGACGCTCCCACGGCTCATTAAAAATTAATGGATGTTCGATGATAAGACATCTTTTTACGACTGCCGGATGTTGGGGCAACCGTAAAGCACGGAATAAATCTGATGCCAGAATTTTTCCGTTTTTGATGGCCTGTTGTGGAATACGCGTAGGAAACCCATCTGGACAATTGCAATAATCGTCAACATCTTGGGCATTTGATTTTTGAATTCCCACAAAAACAAAAATCAATAAGAAAAGGCTTTTACCTCCAATTTGGAGTAATCGGTTTAAATTCTTCATAAGGATTAAAATGCAAACTTGAACGCGGTTCCATCAAAAAAATACCTCTGCAA
This sequence comes from uncultured Saprospiraceae bacterium, assembly GCA_937930815.1. Classification (GTDB taxonomy): domain Bacteria; phylum Bacteroidota; class Bacteroidia; order Chitinophagales; family Saprospiraceae; genus JAGQWW01. The sequence continues at coordinate 9,990 of CALHBQ010000402.1, forward strand.
AAGCCAATACCTTGCAAATAATATTTTTTTAATGTTTTAAAAAATTAGTTTTGTAATTGAAGCATAAAAAGCTGTCGGGACTCGACACCTTTGCTTCAAAGATTTTCCCAGAAGTACACTGTTTATGATTTAGGACTAATACGCCGGAGGTTAAAAATGTTCCGGAATTTAGTACTTAAATTTCAACTTGTTCTTTAAAGTTTTTGTTAACCATTTTCGAATGGTTTGGCCGATAGTGTTATTTCGTGTGTGTTTATGGCAGTCAGAAAACAGGGGAAAGGATAGGGATATTTCGCTGACTAAGAAGTATAAAAATCGGTATCTTCAAAATGGTGATTAAATGTACGAAAAAAAATATAATATATAAAAATTCAATTTGAAATTTAACTTATTGTTTTTAATTTTAATATTTGAAATTTTTAGTTAACTTATTGATTGTCAGGCGATAACGAAATTAATTTTTATTAAAATATTTATAAAAAAAATATGGCTGAAATTTTACGCCCACATGCTGAGGTAGAATATGCAAAAGAATTAAAATTGTTAGAAAAAGTTGATAAACACCCTCGTCCAACAAATTGGAATCTTTCTCCGTGGGCAGTTGTCACTTATTTGATGGGTGGGAAATTGACAAACGGTAAAGAAATCGAACCTAAATATTTTGGTAATCGAAGATTGATGGAAATAGCGGTAGCGACGCTAGCTACAGATCGAGCTTTATTGTTGGTGGGGATCCCTGGTACCGCCAAGACTTGGGTTTCTGAACATATCGCAGCTGCCATCAGTGGAGACAGTACCTTGTTGGTTCAGGGAACTGCTGGTATGAATGAAGAAGCCATCAGATATGGATGGAACTATGCACAGCTTTTGGCCAAAGGCCCATCAAGAAAAGCTCTCGTCGTAAGTCCAATTGGTAGAGCAATGGAGGATGGCAAAATCGCTCGAATTGAAGAATTGACACGCATTCCATCTGATGTGCAAGATGCATTGATTACAGTGCTTTCCGAAAAACTATTACCTATTCCAGAATTGAATGAAGAGATTCAGGCCAATCGTGGATTTAATGTAATCGCCACCGCCAATGATCGTGATAAAGGAGTAAACGAACTGTCAAGTGCACTTCGCCGTCGTTTCAACACGGTGGTCATGCCGCTTCCTGAATCACTGGAAGAAGAGGTCAAAATTGTACAAACCAGAGTAGAAAAATTGGGTAAGACATTAGAATTGCCAAAAGTAGAATCTTCCATTGAACAGATAAAAAGGTTAGTGACTATTTTCAAAGAATTGAGAGAAGGGAAAACAATTGACAATAGAACACGTGTAAAAACGCCAAGTGCTACGCTAAGTACTGCGGAGGCGATTTCTGTGATTAATAGTGGGAATTCTTTAGCGACTCATTTTGGTAATGGAAAATTGACGGCCAATGATTTGGCGGCAGGTATCACTGGCGCAATTGTAAAAGACCCCGTCCAAGATAAAAACATCTGGCTCGAATACCTCGAAACGGTCGTGAAAGAAAGAAAAGGTTGGAGCGATCTCTATCGGGCTTGTAAAGAGATAGTTTAAATAAAAAAAATATATTATGAAAAATGTTAATTTATCAATATTTTTATTCGTAATCATCTCTTTATTAATCTCCTGTGGTGAAGGTGCTGGTGATAAAAAAGGAATGGCTGAATTTTCTGATGATAAAGAATTTCAGGAAAAGCATGAAAAACCAGTTGATGTCTCGGAATATAAACCAACTGGGCGAACCATCATTGTAAAACCCAAAAGTGGAGGTGCTGACACTAAATTTTATGGCAATCGCCCCAAAAAAGATCTTGCAAATAAGTACTTATTTGTTATTCATGAATGGTGGGGCTTGAATAATAATATCAAGAAAGAGGTTGATCAACTTTACAAGGCATTGGATGAGAAGGTTACAGTGATTGCACTTGATCTTTATGACGGTAAAGTGGCGACTACGCCAGAGGAGGCTGGCAAAATGATGGAATCTGTCTCAGAAGAACGTGCAAACGAAATCGTGAACGCCGCTATTGACCGAATGTATCGAGATGCTAGTCGCAGAGAATCGCAGCCAGAAATCGCAACCATCGGTTGGTGTTTTGGTGGTGGCTGGTCATTGAAATCTTCTATTTTGGCTGGTAATGCAGGAGTTGGTTGTGTTATGTATTACGGTATGCCTGTCAAAACAGCTAAAGAATTGGCTCCGCTCAAAGCAGATGTATTATGTATTCATCCAAAACAAGATAAGTGGATTACTGAAGAAGTGATCAACGAGTTTGAAACCTTAACCAAAGCTACTGGCAAAAATTTACAAGTGCATCAATTTGATGCTGATCATGCTTTTGCCAATCCGAGTAGCCCTCGATACAATGAAGCAGCTGCTCAAGAAGCGAATAAATT
>CALHBQ010000403.1 GCA_937930815.1 uncultured Saprospiraceae bacterium
AATACAACTTGGACGATCGTTGGAGGGGCTACTGCTTTGACTTACCAGCCAGGAGCTTTGACACAAACAAGTTACTACAGAAGAGGAGCATCACGTGATGGTTGTTCTAATCAAATATATTCAAATACACTGACCATCACAGTTGTGGATAATGTAACCGATCCAGGTTCTATTATTGGTGCAGAGGAGAAATGTGGAAGTTATGACCCAATGGAAATTAGTAGCCTTGGAGCTGCTTCTGGTGGTCAAGGTGGAGCGATTCAGTACCAGTGGGAATCATCGACTGATAATGCAACTTGGACTAATGTTTCAGGTGCAGTTACAGAAACGTTCAACCCACCAACTATCACACAAACCACCTATTACAGAAGAAAAGCAAGACGTTCATCTTGTGCGGCTTATTTGATTTCTAATGTAGTTGAAAAAACAGTAGTTGGTAATTTCAATAATGGTGGAACGATTGGTTCAGACGAATCAATTTGTGGTGACTTTGACCCCGCGAATATTATTAACATCGCAGATCCTTCTGGTGGTGCTAATGGTTCAATTCAATATCGTTGGGAGTCTAAAACTACTGGTACATGGTCAACAGTTTCGGGTGCAATAAGTGATGCTTATAATCCGTCAACAATTACGGAGACTACTCAGTATCGTAGATTGGCAAGACGTTCACCATGTTCAAGTTGGATATATTCAAATACAGTTACAAAAGAAGTAGTTGGAGAGCCAGTAGCGCAGATTGCTACAGCACCACTTGGAACTATTTGTGGGAATGTTTCCTACCTTTTCCTTGCGGGTGATGCAGGATCTACTTCTGCCACTTATATTTGGAATTTTGGTCCTTATGCAACGCCTGCATCTGCGGGAGGTATTGGACCGCATAATGTTACATTTAATATTCCATTGACTTCACCTTCTTCATCTTTTGATGTGGATTTAGATGTTTCGATGAATGGATGTTCCAAATCAGCTCAACTTACTTTATCAGGAAAGGCATTTATCGATACTACCTCTATTGCTTTGAGAAACCCATCAATTTGTGGTGGAACAGATGGTGAAATAGATATTACTGCGCTTTATCCAGCAGGTACAAATGTTGAAGTATCACTTGACGGTGGTACGTCATGGGAACCAGTAGGACAGTTGAAATTTTCAACTTTAGGTGCGGGTAATTATTCTATTAGTATGCGTTATGCTGATGGTGATTGTGCTTATAGTTACACTACAGTTGCACTAAGAGAACCATCATCTCCAGACTCAGGTATTAACGAAGATTACAATGTAGAGTGTAATAGCAATACGAAAACATTTAGTGCTATTACAGATGCTTCAATTGATTCTTATACTTGGAATTTTGGAACAGATGCATCACCTGCAACAGCAAGTGGAGCAGGGCCACATAGTGTAACTTACACTTCAACTGGAGCAAAAACGGTAACACTTCAAGTAACGGCAGCAGGATGTTCAGCTGGCTATACCGAAGATTTCCATTTAGTAAATGGATTGACGAATGGCGGTGAAATTGCAGCAGACCAATTCTTATGTTCAGATCCAGATCCAGATGTTTTAAACAATGTCATAGCTGCAACAGGTGGAAGTGGTGGAAACATCATCTATCAATGGCAAAAACGAAATAAGCTAAACCCAAATGTTTGGGGCGCTTGGCAAGATATCGCAGGAGCAAATGGAATGGACTACGATCCAGGTGTTTTGACGGAAGTCACTCAATATAGAAGAGTTGCGCTAAGAGAAGGATGTCCTGATAGAGTAGAGTCTAATGTAGTTGTGGTTACACCTTCAACTAGTCCTGTAGCAAATACCGAAACTTTCAGTAGTGTTTGTCCAGGTCAGACTTTTGCAGAAAATGTATCGCTCAATGATGTAAATGTTCAAAATGCATCTTATAGAATTGATGTGCCAGCAACAAATGGTACCGTGACGATTTTCTCAGATGGAACATTCTATTACGATCCGAATACGACCTTCTGTGGAACTGATCAATTTACCTATGAGGTTTGTAGTGATAATGGTACTTGTTGTGATAAAGCAGTGGTTTATTTAAACTTGACTGATACAGAAGCTCCTCAATTAGAAAACATCCCAGATGATATTACGATTCACTGTGATGAGGAAGTTCCATTGCCACCATTTGTAAGAGCATTGGAAAATTGTTTGACTGTTTCTCTTGGTTTGGATGAAGTTTCAACTCAAGGAATTGATACCTGCTCACTTTATGATTATGAAATTAGAAGAATTTGGACTGCGACTGATTATTGTCAAAATGCAACTTCAGCAGAGCAAAAAATAACGGTTGAAGATATCACAGCACCAGACATCTACCGTATTTATACTTTACCAAACGGTAAAAAAATGGTAGCTGGTGTGATGGAAAATGTTGGAGAACATTGGAAATATATTTCATTACCAATCTCTTTCCCAACCAAACCAGTGATTTTTACTCAAATTACTTCTGAGGTAGATGATTCTACAGCGGTAGTTCAATTGAGAAACATTTCTTCTTCACAATTTGAAATGAGATTGGGAGAAGAAGAAGCATTGGATGGAAAACACGGAAGAGAAAGTATTGCTTGGTTTGCAATGGAGCAAGGAGCAATGACCGATGGAGAAGTGAATGAAGTCACTGTAAGTACAGGTGGAAACTCCATAGGGTTTTTACAAAATTATGGAGCAGATCCAGTTTTCATAGCAAGCCTTCAGTCTGCTTTCGAAAACGATCCTGTTGGTCTTAAGCCTTCTGGTTTTAGCGGTTCAGGTATTTCTATCAGCTTAAATGAAGAAAAATCTGCGGATTTAGAAACCAGTCATATTGATGAAAAACTTGGTTACTTGGCGATGAAGAATGTCGGTAATTTGGCTTTAGCTACTGGAGAAGTTTACGGAGAAGTTGGTTCGGAGAATGTGTCATCAAGTTGGGTGACGATTAACCTAAACAACACTTATCATAACGCAGTAGTAGTTGCCAATGTAAACACGATGTCTGGCGACCAACCACATGTTCGTATCAAAAACGTAACGACTACTTCTTTTGATGTGAAAATTGAAGAGTGGGAATATAAAGACGGAACACATGGTTTTGAAACCATATCCTATATGGTTGTGGAAGGAAGTATTCCATTTGATGATAGTTACTCCTGTGATGCGATTCCAAATCCATTGCAAGAGGGAGCAGAGTTGATTGCAGTAGACAACTGTGATTTGACGGTGAAAATGGAATACACAGAAGACTTGAATCAAAACAATTGTGCACCAGATAATCTATTGACCAGAACTTGGACTTCTACCGATGAGTGTGGAAATTCAACTGCTTACACGAGAGTACTTTCGATTTTCGATAATACGAAACCTCAATTTACGGTACCAGCAGATGTACAAGTTTCTTGTTTAGATGACATTGATGATTTGACACTGACTGGAGATGTAACCGACGAAACAGACAATTGTGCTACTGACTTAGAAGCAACCTACAATGATATTTTCTTAACGCCATTTACTTGTGACTCAAGTTTCACAGTCTATAGAGAATGGACATTGGAAGATGGTTGTGGAAATGCAGTTGTTGATACACAATTGATCAATATCATCCACCAAGGTGTTAGTTTAAGGTTGAAAATGTACTTACAAGGAGCGATGTACAAATCACCAGATACGCTTATGCGTGATGATTTAAGAGAACTTGGATTGCTTCCAAATACAGAACCTTATACAGATTATTCACACTTCTTACATATTGGAGAAGGTGGTGGAGAAACAGTTGATCCAGCAGTTTTTGATGTAACTGGACCACAAGCGATTGTCGATTGGGTATTTGTAGAAATCAGAAGTGGAGTCAAAAGTGATTCTATCGTTGGAACTCGTTCTGCATTGATGCAGCGTGACGGTGACATCGTTGATATCGATGGTTTTTCACCATTGAAATTTAATGTGGTACAACCAGGTAGTTACAATGTAGCAATCAGACACAGAAATCACCTCGGAGCGATGACGAAAGAAACCAAGGTGTTAACGGAAGATCCAGGTAACTCGAAAATTGATTTTACTCGACCAAATCGTATTACTGATATTTTCAACGAAAGTTATGGTTGGGAAGATTTGGATCGAGATGGTAAAGTCGTTATTTGTCATGATAATTCTGATTTAGAAGTACCAACATCAGCGGTTGTTTATCACAAGTCTCATGGTGATATCTGTGGTCCATGTGGTGACTACGCAACAATCAATCATGGTAATTGGAGTGACCCAAGTATTTGGGTGAATGGAAACGTGCCTCCAACTTACATTCAAAATAAGAATGTGCGAATTATGCACACAGTAACAGCTTCTACTCAAATTAAAGTAGGATCAGGTTCTATTTTATGGATTGAGAATGGTGGATTGGTCATTCAGAATAATGACTTATTCTTGAATGGTGGATTAGCTTATGTTTTAAATTCAGATGTAACGATAGGCAATGATTTGAAAATTCAAGCAATTAACCAAGGTGATACTAAATTGGTGATGAAAGGAGGTACACTTGATATTGCGAATGAATATCACAATGGGTACCAAACTGAGTCTTATTTAGAAAATCTATGTGTTAATATTGGAGACAGATATTTGGTTGATGGAGAAGAATTTCACAAAAACATTTGTGTGAATGTGAATACTAATGGCCTCTTTGTTTCCAATCAAGGAGTACTCGAATTATTGGATAGTAAGATACATTTGGTAAATGGGAATTTCAAAAATCAAGGATTGATTACTGGTAATATGCCAGGCGTTTGGATTGAAAATGGAAATTTGGAGAACACCGGTAACTGGCAAGCAAGTATCAATCGTTACTGTTTGAGTGGTAGCCTAACTGGAATTCCAACAGATTCGATTCCAGGTTATCAGTCATGTGATTTAATTGAAGCAATTCTTACTGGGCAAAATTGTGAAATTATAGACCCAACTACATTGGGAGATGATCCGCTTGAGGAATTAGTTCATGGAAGTCATCCGATGGCAAAACTCGATAAGAATTTTGCAAATTGGGCGGCTGATTTGAATGGTGATAGAAAAACAATTTACCAAGGTCCAAGTAATGATATCAATACCTTGTTTGTTCAAGTTATCACGGATGCTAATAATACGAACCATCTTCCAAACTACATCAGAAGAGCATACGATAATGCTGATTTGGATATGGATGGAGATGTAATTTACCAAGGACCTGATAATGATAGAAGTAAACTATTGTTCGATGTGATTTTGCGTCACCCGGGTAATAGTCAATTGCTTCCAAACTTTATCATCAACGAGCAATTGCCTCGTTAATAGAAATATAAGTTCAAAGTTTTATAAATCCCGAGTACTGCAAAGTATTCGGGATTTTTTTATAGTAAAACTTTGTATTTTTTACTAAAATGTTGTGACATAGTAGGTGAGTAACTCTCTGGTAGTCAGTCTGGTATGTTATTTGGTGTTTAAGATTGAATTCCTTCCTTAATCGTAATTTTTCTCCCCTTTTTACGAAATTTTTCTTCCCTCTTTTTATGCTTTTTTCAAATGAAGTTATTAGAAAAATAACATTCATGATAATGTATTTAGATTTAATCTAAATGTAAACTTGCTTTTAAAAGGCAAACACTCAAACTAATAACACTATGCAGAAATCTTTACCTGTATCTTATTTTTCAAATATGGTTTTACTCTACTTTTGGAGTACGGCATTTTTGGGTATTGGCAACTGGACTGATATTTCAAGCTACTTTGATTTTGGTGATGATAAAATTGAAACGACACAGTCTGTTTTGATGAATAATATTACACTATCAAGTCCTTCCGTAAGCTCCTGTATCGATCACCCTTTGCGTGATGTCGCTACAGTTTCTGTAAATGTGAGTTGGACTTCACCTCCATCAGGAGATGATATCGAAGTTCAGTTAGGAGACAAGATTGAAAATATATTTGTTTCAAGTGGAACTACTTCACCCCAAACGGTTGAATTTGTTGTTCCAGCAAATGGCACATTCGGAAATACCATTGTTTCTCGATGGAAAACAAATACGGGACTTGGAGAGACTACTTCATCGCCTTTTAATGCTCCTGCGGCTTGTTCTGTAGATCAAATTAATAGCAAAATTCTATACCTCTGTGGCGCAGAAAAACCATATGATGGTGATCCTTGGGATCATGGAATTATTGAATATTTAGATGATGTGAACGGAAGCAAAACAGTAAGCCCTATTCTTACCAAAAATGATGCTTCTGGGATGGGTAC
>CALHBQ010000404.1 GCA_937930815.1 uncultured Saprospiraceae bacterium
GATTTGTGGTCAACTTCAACCAATTCTGGTGGGAAAGCATCGAAGCCTAATTCTTCGATTTTTTTCAGGTTTTCCCTTCTTTGTAATTCCTGTTCGCTTAACATAGAGTAAAATGTTGTGGTTTGCGTTTCTCAAAAAAGACACAAAAATAGTCGTTTTAAAGAATTAGCAGCAATAACCGCTAATTAGATTAAAAAGTTTATTTAGTTTTGGGAAAATTAATAAGACAAAAAATCTGTACTGCTTGTACAACGATGCGTACTTCGAGCGAAGCCGAGAAGTACAAGAACGAAGAGCTTATTTCATGTGTGTACTTCTCGGCTTCGCTCGAAGTACAGCATCGAATAAAAAAAAATCACCATGAACAAACTCACTACACTCCTATTTTTCCTATTCCTTTTTTCGAATAACAATTCATTCGCACAAGTAAATTACACGGCTAACGATCGGGTTTCTCCTTATAACGGAAAATTTAGATATGGAACAAATTTCGGATATTATCCAGGCTGGTTAGACCTCCAAACTGCCGATGTGGTAGTAGGAAATGGTACTTTGCCGGGTATCGGTATTGATGCCATTCGAGGCTCGCTTCCTCAACACTTTTTGGAAGCATGGAACTACGAAATTCGAGTAGACTTTTATGATCATTATAAGTCGCTTGGCGCGAATGACCACTTAGTTTTTGTCGGTTACCCGAAAGAGGAAGACAAAGATCCAGTTGAATATTGTGCTGGAGCAAAGTCTGAATTGATTTTCAAAAATATGTACGAACCGATTTGGGATGGCGGAGCAAATGGTACCCCGTATAATGATGAAAATGAATATGCGGCCTATTTATACAAAATCGTTTCCAACCATACCGCTCATGTCAAATTTTGGGAAATCACCAATGAGCCAGATTTTGCAACGGATGTTGGAAAAGCATTTGGTGCTCCTGGCCAGCCTGGCAATTGGTGGGACAACGCTCCTGAACCATGCGACATGGGTTTAAAAGCACCGATTTATCATTATATCAGGATGCTGCGTATCAGTTGGGAAGTTATCAAAACGGTTGACCCGACGGCTTATGTTACGACAGGCGGACTTGGAAATCCAGCTTTTTTAGATGCAATTTGCAGGTATACAGATAATCCAAATGGAGGTGCAGTCACTGCTGATTATCCATTGAAAGGTGGTGCTTATTTTGATGTAATGAGCTATCATTTCTATCCACATTTTGATAACTCTCTGAGAACTTTTAATGGATTGGATTGGGACTATCATCGTAATTCGGATAGTGCCGCAAAAGGATTGGCTGCCAATAAAAAGACCTTTCAAGATGTCATGGCGAAGTATGGCTATGATGGAAATCAATACCCTAAAAAGCTTTGGTTAATCTCTGAAACCAATGTTCCGCGTAAAGCATTTAACAATATTTATTTTGGTTCTAATGAGGGACAAATAAATTATACGATCAAGATGTTGATTGAGGCACAGAAGGAAAATTTGACGCAAATTTATTTCTACAATGTTTCTGATAATCAACCTGAATCGCAAGCAGGTTGGGAATTTAACTTGATGGGACAATTGAAATATTTGGGTGACTACACCTACCCTAATTATGAGGTTAATGACCAAGGGGTTGCTTTGAAAACGACGCATGATTTACTTACCACCAAAAAATATGAAAAGGAGTTAACCGAAAAAATGAATTTCCCATCCAATGTCAACGGAGGGGTCTTTGTTGGAAACGGGGATACGACAGCAATTGTTTGGGCAAAAACTACTTTGGATCAATCTGAAATTGCTTCTGCAACTTATGACCTTCCAAGCGGTACATCATTTTCAGATAGTGAGTTTTTCACTTGGGATTTTTCAAGAACAAATGCGCCAATTGACATTGTTGGAAATAATATAGATTTGACTGGAACACCAGTATTTTTTAAAATTTCTGGTTTAGGAAATGGAATCTCAAGCACTCAAACAATTGATAATCAATTACTTGCAAATATTTTTCCTAATCCAACTAATGGTAATTTTCAAATTACTTTAGAAACAGAAAAAAGAGGGCAAGCCAATATTAGCATTTTAAATGCTCAAGGAAAGTTGGTACGATGGATTAAAAAAGAGGAAAATTTGAGGAGTGGAAATCATTCTTTTGAAATTGAAAATGATTTACCAAAAAGTCTTTATTTTGTAAAAATTGATTTGAAAGAAAATGGTCAACGGACAATTAAGTTGATGGTTCTTTAAAAGAATAGGTCTTCTGCAAATCTGGAGATTTGATAATATTTCGTGACTGTTCAGAGAACAGCACGAGCAAAATTAATTTGGAGTTTTAAGAAAAAAAATACGGGTTGCGAAAATAAATTCGCAACCCGTTTTATTACTCAATTAACTATCTAATGACTATGATTTTTCCAACCTCATTTCCATAAGGTGTTTTGACTTCGTACAATAAAATTCCACTTTCCTTCATAGAATTCAAATCAACTTCGATTTCATTTAATCCTTTATTGAAATTAGATTTAATAAAGTTTAAAATCTTTCCAGAAGGTGAAATCAACTCAATTGATCCTTCACATTCTCCCGGCACTTCAAATCTAATTAAAGTTTTAACGGTTGCTGGATTTGGATAATTTTCGAAAAGCGTGAAACTGTTTTCTGTTGTTTCTAATGATTCGAATTTCAGAACTGGTTCGACTATTTCTCCATTTGAGAGATACACTTCTTTTGAGATTTTTGCGGAGTTCAATTTCAACGCATCAATCAAATTACCTGATGATTTAGTTCTAAATTGAAGTGTAAAAATTTGACCAGCTTCTTCCGATTGATTAACATAACTGGTTGCAATTTGTCCTTCCTTTTTATCAATATTGAAATTGGAAATTCGACTTCCAATTCCATCTGAAATTTCAACTAATTCCAAAATCGTTTCATCAAAATCAATTGTAAATTGATAGCCAGAATTGGCTTCCATAATTTCAAAAGGCACTTCGATCAACTCACCGTTTTCGAATTTTTTATTTTCTAAAACAATAGAAACTGATTCCGTCAAAGTTCTATCGTCAATTCCTAAAATAGAATTTGGAACCGCATCACCCGTAACATCTCCGATTTTAATAGCTATAAAATTAGCATCTAACTCATTGATATCCAAGTTGTTAAAGTTTCTAACTTCTAAATAAATATCATTAAACGGATTGCTTTGATTCGAGAAAATATGTCTCGAATCGACAAATCGCCATGAGCTGTTATTTGGAAATTCGGTGGCACTTCTTAATACTACTTTTTGAATCGCTACCAAATCCAAAGTTGAAACAGAACGAGAGTTATTTGCATCTGCTGCTATCAACTTATAAGGCGAATCCAATAATTTTACTCGTAACACATGCTTATTTATCATCACAATATCAAAAGTAGAAACCCCATTATAAATATCACTGCTCAGCCTTGGTGTTATAGAAATATCACTTCCCATCGGGATAGCGGGGAACATAAATTCGCCCGTATTATCCGTTTTTTTCATTCCAACATTTGTCGTATGTACTTCGACATCTTCAACAGATTCGTTGTATTCAGTGGTAATTTTTCCACCTAAAGAAACTCGGCTGGTGCGCGGATTACATGCTGAACTATGATCAGTCACTTCGATGAAAGTCGTACAAAAATCCCAATTATTCTGGGTATCATTTGAAACCTCACCCACCCAAAGTTGAACATACGCTACTCCAATATTCGCACAGGTCAATTGTATTGAATCATGAGCTGGAACCGTCGTGAGATAATCATCGTTTGTGATAAATCCGTCTCCGTTTGTATCTGTAATTCTATTCAATCTGAACTTGATTGGATGACAATAATCAAAGCTACTTGCATCAAAATCTTTAGCCCAAATTTCGACCATTCCGCTCGGCATCAGATTGGTACTCAAGCCATTATAACAAACTGGTGTCGGTGCTTTACAATCCACAATTGTAAACGGCACATCCAAAAAGGAAGTGTTTCCACAATCATCAGAAACAATAAATTTAACAATATGATTCCCTAAACTATATCTTCCTGTAAAGTCTCCATTTCCTTGCGCATCAATGATTCCATCTTTAAATAAATCTACTTTCCAAGTAGTGGTTGTTTGCGAGCAAAGCTCTTCGATTTGAGGTTTCAGATTTACGTCACCTTTACAATCTGCTTCATCTAAATCTCCTCCGCAAAATTCCACATTTGTTGGAGCGGTCAAGATAGGAGCCGTGTTATCATAAATTTTCACATGCTGCGTGTATTCATAATATCCAGATGAGGCAAATGCAATATTTCCTGTATTTGCAACAATCGTCGTTCCATCTGAAACATAAGAATATGGTGAATTGTGATTGGTCGGCGTACGCGTTCCATTGGTTCCATCCCCTCCACGACCATCATTATTGATATCTAAACGAGGCAAAACTGTTGGCGGGCTGAACCCGTCATATTCACACCAATTGATCAATTTATAGGTTCTAACGATTTTTCGACATTCTCCATTTGCAGAAGCATTGAAAACAATTTCCTCATCATTGAGGGCAATTAGATCGCAACCATTTTCTTCAAATTCGATTTCCTGAGGTGTTACGTTTACACATTCTCCTTCAAAATCACCAGGTATAATTATCTGATAATCAATCACTTGGCTAATCATAATTCTCTGAGTACAGGAACCCACTGAATTATTATTGTAGTTGTCGTTCGCTCTAAATCGACGAGTCACTTGCCCTACTCCACATTGATCCAAACTTACCGTCGGGGTCAACTCTACTGCTGTTCCTCCGCAATTATCCAATGAACTTGCGCTACCAAATAATGCATCCATTGCTGCTGGATCATTCCAATCAGTATTGTCTGCAACTTCCATGCAATTGGTCCAAACATCTGCTGGAGCATAACAAGTTGGTGAAGTTTTATCTTCAATTTCAACTTGAACCATACAATCATTGTATCGATTGTTGTTCAAATATGCGGAGTTAGGATATTGAGATTTATCGAGATAGTTCGCTGTATTAATATGAATTAAGGAAGATGGATTGGTCGGTACTGCTCCTGCTCCTAAATACTCATCATAAACTCTCAGAACTACAGTAACAGTCGTTCCAATATCTTCACAACAGAAATGAACATTGTCATCAAACCACTCTTGAGGAGTGTCAATTCGGGTTGTACCATTTAGTCTATGGAAGTTTTGCTCGTTGTATTTATCAATGTTTGCATCCGAACAACTTCCGTTGTCCATTCTTCTTATTTTGAAATATACATTTCCACAATTATCATAACTCGCCTCATCAAAAACGGAAGCATTTACACTAGTAGTCGTTCCAGTACTCAATGCGATTTTTGTATTCGTTCGGCAAATTGGAGTTGGCGGAACACCGTCAATTATCTCAATTTTTTTATCGGCAACTGTTCTGTTTCCACAAACATCAATCACTTCATAAGTAATGGTATGAATTCCTTTTGATAGAAATGGTGAAGGAATTCTAAAACCTTCAATTGTATTTCCATTATACTCAGGCATTGCTTCACCAGCTGGTGTGTAAACTCTAATTGATTGAATACCAGAGCATCCATCTGTATATTCTGGAACATCTAACAATCCATCAGAAAGACATTGTCTGTGGCTACCACTTGTAGATTGAGCCGCAGAAAACTGATCTCTAAATCCATCTGTATTGCCAAATCGTTCGTTTACTTCGTTTTCATCAGCGATTCCATTGCCGTTATCATCATCATGAAAAACGATTTTTGGAGCCACTTTATCTATTACTTTAATAACTTGAATATCTTGTTTAATGACATTATTACAGTGATTGTAAACCGTCCATGTTCTTAAAATTTTAAAAACAGAGCCGCTATTTTTATCAATTCCTGGGCAAGCTTCCAATCGCTCATCATTGTAAGTGACTGAATATTTACAGTCAATACCAAAGACATTTGGAGTCCCTGAGCCAGTAGCTTGCAAAATATCTGCATCCTCTAAACCTCTTCCCGGTAAACCAGAAGCATCGTTCGCTGAATAATTAGGAACTGAAATTATCAACGGCGTATGTGCCGATGGATTAATCACACAATCATTATAATAAGGACAACCAATGTTTACAGATAAATTGAAAATGTCTGTTCGACTGTCCAATTCAGGTGTGGGTGTTCCACATTGAGCAGCGTTGGTGTCATTGATTGGATTATCATAATTATCATCAAAATTTGGATCCAAAGAAATATCCAAATCTTCTGTATCCAGCCAATATGCAGCGCCAGTTTGGTAAGGCGCTACGCCTACCAAATCATCTCCGCCCAATCCAGTTTCGCAATTGAGTAAGGCTTGATCAATCAAATCGGCATTTTGCAAAATCCCTATATGCAAACCGGTTGGATCAATGATATTCGGAAACTTAGCGTATTGCTCACAAGTCCAAGTGACATCATCTGGGAAGGTCGGTTGCACTTGCGTAATTTTTAAAACTTGTTTACAAGGACCTCCAACATTTCCATAATAATCGGTGATGCCAAAGACCTTGGTAATCACTACTCCTTCACAGAAAGTATTGATTTCATTATTTGAAATCTGATTGATCGTTGGCGAATGATCGCAATTGTCCAATCCAACTGGCGGAGGAATGGCTGCCGCATTGTCAACACAAGTCAATCGAATTGTATCTGTCGGACAGATAAAAAATGGAGATTGTTTGTCTTCAACTAAAATCAATCCCCAACAGGAGTTGCCCGTTGAGATTTCGTGAATTTCTACCTTAATGTTTTGAGTAAGATAATTACTTGTAATTGGGTTAGAAACCGGTTGATTTCCAAAACTTAAGGAAACCGTGAAGTCATTGTAATTCGTATAACTCCCTTCCAAAATCATATCGGGATGGATGAGTGCCTCACAATTGGCATCTACCGAAACTTGGATTTGATTATTGCAACCTAAGGAATAGGCAGTTTGTGAAATAAAAAAGGAAAATAGAATTACCGTAGCACGCAGCACTAGGAGTTTGTAAAGGCTCCAATTCATGGGATTTAA
Organism: uncultured Saprospiraceae bacterium; assembly: GCA_937930815.1. GTDB lineage: Bacteria > Bacteroidota > Bacteroidia > Chitinophagales > Saprospiraceae > JAGQWW01. The sequence continues at coordinate 7,031 of CALHBQ010000404.1, forward strand.
TTTGTAAGTTTTAAAAAAAATTGTTTTGGATATAAAAATGTCTGCTCTTGAACTTCCAACTGACTTGATAAGAGACAGCTTCACAGGAAGACAAAAGAATATCAGACAGCAAATGCCGCCTAATAGGGAAAACACAATATTGTAGCCTGATTAAGCCATAAATGAGCTTAATAATAAGGTAGGAGCAATCGGTTTATAAAAATACTGATTGGGTGATCAATATCTTTTTGGGTAAAAAAATAGATTACTAAAACCTAAATAAACAGGTCAAAATTCCAGGTATATAATGATTTTGAAATCGTCCTTTTTTGAAGAGGAAAAAGGATTAAGAATATGAGGTAGGGAATATTCTTCTTGACTTCGACACAAAGATATGCTCCAATTCGCTTAGAAACAAGCATTTTCAAATTTTAACAAAAATAATATGTTTTATTAGAGTTGAAAGTTAGAGGTTCTAAGTTGAAGGTTTCGAGTAACCTTCAACTTAGAACTTTCAACTTATTTTTGAGGAACATCCACTTTGATACGCTCCGCTTTATTTGCCAACTCGAAAGCCGTATGATAAACCAATTGACCGATTTTAGCCATTTTTGAAAAATTGATTTTTTCAATCGTATCAGTTGGTCTGTGATAATCTGAGTGCGTTCCGTTAAAGAAAAACACTGCAGGAAT
>CALHBQ010000405.1 GCA_937930815.1 uncultured Saprospiraceae bacterium
CGTGCATAATTTTCATTAGGACTTGATTTTTTGTTGACATTATTATTTAAATATCTAAGCATCAAATTGTCCGTCGTGATTTTTTGAGAAAGTGTTTTGATATTTCCCAGAGCGTAGTATTGAAATAATCTCCAATTATCAAACAATCTCCAATCAGTATCTATGGCCGATATGAAAATGCTATGAAAAAACATGGTCATTTTATGGCGAATCGAAGTGTCTCTTATCAACTCATTGTAAAACCAAAAACGAACAGCACGTTTTCTTTGTCCAGTGGAGTTTGGCCTATTTAGATAAGGGCCGGTTGTCAACCAGGCCGTCCCTCCATCTTCCCAATTTAATGGACCCTCTGGATGGACATAAGGTGGAATTACAAAAAGTGCATTGACTGCTTGCTCTGCTGTCATAGCAGCGAAAGTGTTGATCCTTGTTGGCGTGATATGGTAGGTTGATCGGCGCAATAAATGTGCTGCTAACCTTTTGCCTAAAGGGCCATTTCGTAAAGTAAGTGAAGCCATTGAAGTCGTAGAGTTTTATGCGTTTCGAAAAAAAAGAAACCACAAAAATGAATACAACAAACAAGTTGTAATCAATTATCAAATCAAAAATAAGTTTAGAGGGGGAGAACAGATGTGCATAGTTTTTCTCCGTGCTACAATTATACTGAATTTAGTTGGAATTTATTACGTTTTAAGGGCAATAAATCCCAACCTTTTTTTTCTAAGGCAACTGCTCTGTCACACCTCGTCCATTCCACACCTTGCTTCTATCCTTTGCATCTGTTTTGCCATCAAAATTGGCATCACTTGGGTGGTAATCTAACTGATTTCGATTTGACCAATCCGATGTCACATCTGCTGAGTTGACAACTCCATCGTGATTGACATCTGCCGCCCAAAGTCCCATTACACCACCACCTAAATCTTTTTGTGCATTAGTACCAAAAGTTGCAATTGAGGTGAAATCTACCAAGGTAGTGGTCTCCGAAAGATTTAAAACATTGAGTGCCATTGCGCCTAAATGATTGCGATGACGAACGGCTACAAAGTAATCTCCAGGAGTTGCTTGTTGGAAATAAACCGAAGAAGTTCCATCCATATCAACGATGTCTCCGTCTGCCTGTATCAATGCAGCACGAGTGTATTGAACAGTCGCTGAGTTATTTTTATCTCTTAATTCTAACATTACCCAATCAACAATAGCATCGCTTCCTGTGGTGACAAAAGCAATTGGTTCGGTCTCTTCTTCTCCGCCACCTGCTTGATGATTGAATCCAAGTGATAAGTATGGTTCTTCTGAAGGAAGGAAATTTTCTAACCTTAAAAAATCTGTCATTTGGCTACCCACGTATGCTCCTTCCAGAATGGCTTTCGCCGAAAGGCGTACTCCGCGACCATCATCTGAAATTACAAATTGGCTGAAACTGTTCTGACTGTTTCCTGAATTGAAACTGACCTTTCCTTTGTCATTGTTTTGACCCATAATGAAATCTGAACCATCTTCAAGTGTCCAATTATCAAGATGTTCATTCGAACTTCTTTTGTACAAATTGAAAAGATTCGTTTGACCTTCATGAATCGAATTAATTGTTTTTACATTTGAAAAACTGATGCTATCGAGTGTTGAAAAAGTCGAATTGGTTCCATAATTTCTGATAATCCAATAACTATCTGAAACGATTTTTTCGCCTGGTAATTCATTTGGAGGAGAGTTGATTTTTGAGCTTAAAATTTCTCCATCTGGATAAGTGCCTGTTGCTGGGAAGCCAAGCGTAATTCCAGTATTTGGGAAATTTATAGCTCCACCTGTAGTTGCATCTGCTCTATCACTTACACCGCCGCCGACTGGCGCAGTGGAAGTAACTAAACTCGTATTTCCGTTGAATGAACCGTGGCTTCGATTTGATGATTTATCGTAAATCGTTGAGGTCTCTTCGTTGAACTGCATGTAAACTTGAAGATTAGGATCGGTTGTTACTAAGTCCTCTTTGGTGAGGTGCATGAGTTCGCGGATTTCATTTTGCGAAAGCGAACGATCCCAAATGCAGACTTCATCCATTTCTCCTTTGAAAACTCGTGAAGAGGAACCTTCATTACGCCCAATTAAAAATCGATAATCAAATGTTCTGACTGGATGAGAAGTTGTGCGAACGTGAGGAACTCCGTTCATATAAATGATTGCTTGAGAGGGTTCGACCACTAAAGCTACGTGTGTCCATTCTCCATCAGGAACAATTGCACCTGAGTTAAATCCCCAATGATTACTGCTTGACCAGTGATAACGTAATTCGTTGTTTGTTCCCATGTTTAAACCTACAGAGCCACTCGAACCTCCATTTGTAAAAACAAGCCCGGCAAAACTATTTTGGCTACCATCTCTTTTTATCCAACAGGAAATAGTGACGTTGTTCCCTGTGAAGTTTGGTGCAGGAATGATTCCATAATCACTGCTGCTGATATAAGGTAAATTCAAAGCTCGTTCTGGAATAGTATCAGGTGCGCAATAATTTTCAGGATTACTTTCTGCGAAAGCAGTCGCACCGTCGGTCATCAAAAACTGCAAACTCGAATCTACTGAAACTGCTCGATTGAAAGCTAATGCGCCTGCGTTTTGATTTTTCGCGTAAGCGGTAGAAGACCAAACTTGTGTTGTATCATGAACTCCTCTGATATGAAAAGCAACATCTTCTGTTTTTGATAAATTAGTTAAAAATGCAGGATCAGAAGGTGTTAATTCGATAGAATCTATTGAAGAAAAATCATCGGAATTATTACCGTAGTAATTCATGATCCAATAATTGTCGCCGTTATTATTGGTATTCGGGACGGAGTAAGGATCTACTGTTAATCGCGAAACTACCATTTCGCCGAAAGGCGGCAAACAATCGTTGAAATACAATTTAGCACCTGCATTTGTAAAGTCAGAAACCAAATTTGAAGCATCAACGGGAAGTCTATGCATCGTGCCTGCTCCGATTGAAACATTTGATTTTGTGAGCGTTGTGGTTCCAGAAATTGTTCCATGATAAGTACCTCCGTTGTCCATGATTTGAGTGCCACCGAGCAATTCTGTAAATTGATAATAGGCTATCAAATTGGGATCAGAAAGTGTCGCACCTGACTTGGTTAAGTGTCGCATTTCTCGGATTTCATCACGCGTCAGCGAGCGATTCCAGATAGTTACCTCGTCAATATCTCCACGGTAGGAGCGACTATAATGCCCGTAGCCAACATTCAAATTATAAATATTTCCAGGCGAAAGAGCTTTGACATGTGTATATTTTTCTTCATTTAAATACATCACTGCCGAATCTGGATAAATAACCAAAGCAACATAATTCCACTCTTCCTCAATCGGGTCTAATCCACTATTGCTGGCCCAATTGCTTTCGTTGCCTGGCCAAGAATACCAAAGTCGGTTTCCATTATAATTATAAACAAAGCCGTGTCTATCTCTACAATGGAAACACCACTCTCCATCAGATACGATACCAGCTGCAATTTCTTGATTGCCTGCAATTGGTTTTATCCATGC
>CALHBQ010000406.1 GCA_937930815.1 uncultured Saprospiraceae bacterium
CTTTCACCTTGCGGGAGTTCGTCATCTACGAGCATCGAAATTTTAGAGTAAATATCTGTTTGATTTTGACAACTGACTTTCGAAAAATTTGACGTACTTTTCATTGTAATAAAATTTAGAAAATAAATGAAAAATTCCAAAATTTCGCCGAAAACAAAGGCTCAATTCCTGCCACAGAATTAAGCCCATTCATATTGAATGAAATAGAACCAATAATACATGTTGTATTTAAATGAAATCTATTCATGATTCGATGAGCTTTGGAAAGTTTAATTTTTGATTATGAAATAAAGTTTCAAGGTATTTTTGAAGTTCAAGGTTGAAAGTATAAAGTTGCAAGTTTATTATCTCTTTCAACTTCTAACCTATTACTTTCAACTTTACATTTTACCTTTATTAGAAAACCCAAAGCTGAAAATTTTAGTTCCAACTTTAGAAAATTTAGGATATAAAAAAATTGGCTACCGAACATCCAACGATGCTCAATAGCCAATGATTCAATCAAATTAATTCGTCGCCTGCTGCGGGAGGAGTCAAATCATCATCATGATTACGTTTGTCTTGATAGCCAAGATCGGTTCCGTAATTCATCAATAATGCTTTTAACTCATTTCGCCCACGGAACAATCGAGAACGTACGGTTCCGATTTTCAGTCCAAGCAATTCTGCGATTTCTTCATATTTGAAGTCTTGCAAATCTTTCAAAAGAATGATTTGTCGGTATTCTTCAGAAAGTCGCTCCATCGCAATCGTCATCTCGTCACCCAAAGTTTTGTCCATTACATCATCAGTGATGAATTTGTAATCAACCTCCGTTCCTTCAGGAGTATCCTGAATGTTTGGACGACGCGTTTTTTTGCGGTAATCGTTGATGAAACTATTACGAAGAATAGTTGACATCCACGCCTTCGCATTAGAGCCTTGCTCGTACTGGTGGAGATTTTTCCACGCCTTCGCATAAGCATCTTGCACTAAATCATTAGCATCTGCCGAATTCTTGACCAATGTGTATGCCAAGTTATACAGGTAATCTGCTAACGGTAAAAATTCAGCATTGAAAATGCGCGTTGCTTCTGCGTTGGTCATTTTCTGGTCAAGAGTTGTCATGATAAATGAGAGTTTAAATTTAGAAATTTCTTTTAAGTATGTATTTTTCGTTCTAAGATTTTTTCATGAATGACAAATTTTATTTGTCATAAGTAGTCGGCCATAAATATTTATAGAAAAAGTCGTGATTTAGTTTTGTGCTAATCAAGGCAATTTTTTTTTGAATAGCCTGAGCTATTGAAATAAAAATTAACGCTGAGTAGTGCAAAATTAAACTCGAATTGCTTGTAAATGTTTTTGGACGGCTGCTTTACAATTATCCGTGTACATAAAGGCGTGTTGAATGTTTTTAGTTCCCAGAGCGTTCGTTTTTTTTATTTTTTTTGAAAAAAGTTTCAAATATCTATGTAAGCGTCTGATTATCAGTTGTTTGTGATTTAATTTATTTTTTAGAATTCATTCATTTTAACGGTGCCGGAACTACGTCCCTCAAGCAAATATGAATAATAAGTTGTTACAAACGGTGTCAGTCCTAAAGGACTTTGCTAATTAAGGCCCATCGGGCCGTCACCGTTTGTAGTAAAAAATAGGTATGGAATTTTAAAGGGACGTAGTTCCGTCACCGTTTGAGTTTGGTGTTGTTTGCGAAAGCGATGTTTTAGGTTTTAAAAAGTGGCGGTTTCAAAATCTTCTTTCAAACCTCTTTTTTGGTAGAGGATGTCTCCGTTGGCTTCGAGTTCGTAGAATGGAAAATACCAATCAGAAGAGCCATCCTTTATAAACTTTTTATAGTCTTTCGGTCTGATTTTTATCTTGATTGGAGCACCAGTTCTGAGTTTTTTTAAGGCTGTAATATTTAAAATTTTATCAGCTAAAAATAATTCATCAGGAGCTGTAATCCTAAATTGTACTGAATCTATCAAGAAAAGGTGATTTCTTTCTTTTTTATCATTTCGGGTATAAATGATATCGGTATCTTGAATATATTTCACTTCTAATTGAATGGTTTCAATTTGCAAGGCAGGTATCAAATATTTTAAGTTGTATTTTCCTTCACAAATGGTATTTACTGAAAGGAACCAAAGTATAAAACCAAAACTTACCAATAGTATAAGTTGAAATGCATTTGTTTTAAAATAATTTGGACGCTTGTTATTTGGTAGCTGAGGTAATTTTGAAACATAATCAAGATCTTCAAAATAATCCTTAACGACCAAAAACCGATTCTTTTTAGTTTTGATTAATACATGATTCCAATAATTTACTATTCCTTCCAATTCATTATTTGGAATCTCAATTATGTTAGAATTATTGACACCCCAGCTTGTTTTTAACTTTTTCAAAACGGAATAATTCGAGAACTTTTCAATACAGAAGATAAGTAAAATCAATGGTATCAATAAAAAGAGAAACCATGAAAAATACTCAGCATCAAGTGTTTTGTTTGTTGTGCTTTTGATTGTATGAAACAACAACCATAGAAACAGCCCAAGGTGAAAGGTCAAATTAATAATGAATGATAATTTGTAAAAAATGACTCGTTCTTTTTTGACTTCAAATTTTACAGTTTCCATATTTTAGTTTTAACAACGAAAAATTAAAGTTCCAAAAAACTGTTTGATTGCCCAATCATTAAAAATAACAATCGAGCAATCAAACAATCATTCCCTTACGCCGTCGCCTCCACAATCACTATCTTCTCAATATCATCTCCCTGTCTGATGTCATCAATCACATCCAGACCTTCGAAAACTCTACCAAAACAAGTATGATTTCTATCCAAGTGAGCCGTGTTATCGCGACTATGGCAAATGAAAAATTGCGAACCACCAGTATTTCTACCAGCATGTGCCATTGACAAAACACCTTTGTCGTGGAACTGATTTTCGCCATCTAATTCACAATCAATTTTATAACCTGGGCCACCACTTCCGATGCCATCAGGACAACCGCCTTGTATGACGAAGTTAGGTAGCACTCTATGGAAATTCAATCCATCATAAAATCCCTTTTTGGCAAGGGTGACAAAATTCTCAACAGTTTTCGGAGCATCAGCTTCGAAGAACTCTACTTTCATAACGCCTTTACGTGTGTGTATCTCTGCGATCATTTTTTATATTAATTTATATATTATAAAATTTGTATTTACTATTTTTTGTGAACTCGATTAGACTAATTAACCAGTCAACTAATTAACTAAACCCCTTCAAAATACGAACCGTCTCATCCAACATCTCTTCCGTAAAATCAAGATGCGTAACAAACCGAATCGTTTGCGGCCCAAAGTTAGCAGCTGCGATGCCATTTTCCTTTAATTTGTCTAAAAAATCAAAAGCAGTCATCGGTTTTTTAACATCAAAAAACATGATGTTTGACTCGACAGGTCTGATGTTTTCCACAAAAGGCAACTCTTCCAAAACCTGTGCAATGACTCGTGCTCGATGATGATCCAATTTCAATCTATCGACATTGTTTTCGAGGGCGTAAATACCCGCTGCGGCGAGGTAACCTGCCTGTCTCATTCCGCCACCCATAATTTTACGAATACGTCTTGCCTTTTTTATAAATGCCTGATTACCAAGGAGTAAGGAGCCAACAGGTGCGCCCAATCCTTTAGACAAACAAATCGAAATACTATCGAATAACTTCCCGTAATCTTTTGGTGAATCTCTCGTTTCGACCAACGCATTGAACAACCGAGCACCATCCAAATGGAATTTCAAATTGTTCTTTTTGCAGGCAGTTGCGATGGGTTCCAATTCTTCTTTTTTGTAAACTGCACCACCGCCAATGTTACATGTATTTTCAACCACAACGAGTGTGCTGCGAGCCGTCCAATCATATTCAGGTTTGATGGATTCTACGACTTGGTCAGCCGTAATTTTTCCCTGTGGCCCATCCAACAACGTCACCGAAACACCTGAGTGAAACGCAAAACTTCCACCCTCCGAGGAGTAAACATGAGAGAGTTTATGACAGATGATTTCGTCCAACGGTTGAGTGTGGCAATTGATAGCGATTTGATTGGTCATCGTACCAGATGGACAAAACAAAGCGGCTTCCATCCCAAACATATTGGCAGCCATCTCCTCCAATTTATTGATAGTTGGGTCACCTTGAAACACATCATCACCCACTTCTGCTTTGAACATGACATCCAACATTTCGGGAGTCGGTTTGGTTACCGTATCACTGACTAAGTTGATTTCCATTTTTACGTTTTGTTTGAATTGCAAATGTACGTAACACTGAATCCAATTCGACGCGAATATGGCGGATTTTCAAAATCCGTCATATTTAAAAGGAATAAAGCGCAAACCATAGGAATTATGATTAGGATTTTTCGAAAACGAAATAGCGTGAAAACTGTCCCCCTTTGGAGGCTTCAAAGGGGGACAGTTTCTACGCATTTATTAAACGAAAAATATTACAATCTGAGACTACATTTTCGTTTCTTTGCAAAAGGAATTATTCAAGCAAGGTTTACTAAACTTTTAAAGTTTAGTAAACCTAAATCAACCACATTTCTATGAAAAAACTCGAAAGTCCGATAGAATACCTGAAGGGAGTTGGCCCAGCCAAGGGCGAGCTGCTGCGTAAGGAATTGGGCGTTTATACTTTCGGGGATTTGCTCGTCAACTATCCATTTCGATATGTTGATAAAACGAAATTTCATAAAGTTCGGGAATTACATTTGGCGGGTGGAGAAGTCCAGGTCAAAGGTATTTTACGTTCGGTCAATACGATTGGGGAAGGTGGTAAAAAGCGATTGGTTGCCAAATTGCGCGATGAAACAGGCGTGGTAGAAATGGTTTGGTTTCGTGGAATTCATTGGCTGAGTCGCTCTTTGGAAGTTGGGAAAGAGTACATCGCCTTCGGGAAAGTCAATGAATTTAATGGCAAATTCAATATCCCGCATCCAGAAATAGAAGCAGTTAAT
>CALHBQ010000407.1 GCA_937930815.1 uncultured Saprospiraceae bacterium
CGCCAACGTATTTTGAAACAAGAGTTGGAATGGGTTCGAAGTTCGCAAAAAGCGAAGCAGTCGAAAGGTAAAGCACGTTTGAATGCCTACGAAAAAATGGCCAGTGCAGAAACCAAAGCCAAAGAAGCAAAGTTGGAATTATTCATTCCTCCAGGCGAACGTTTGGGTGATAAAGTGATTGAAGTGAAAAATCTTTCGAAATCATACGACGGTCGTATTCTTTTTGAAAACTTGAATTTCGATATTCCAAAAAATGCGATTGTGGGTATTATTGGCCCCAATGGTATGGGTAAATCGACCCTTTTCCGCATCATCATGGGTAAAGAAACACCTGATACGGGTGAAGTAATTATCGGTGATACGGTGAAAATGAGTTACGTCGATCAAAGCCACGAAGACCTCAAGCCAGAGAAATCAGTTTACGAAGTGATTTCTGGTGGAAACGATATTTTAGAAGTTGGAAAAACGACTATCAATGCACGAGCGTATTTGAGTAGGTTCAACTTTAGCGGTTCTGACCAACAAACAAAAGTAAAAGACCTATCGGGTGGAGAGCGAAACAGAGCGCATTTGGCCATCACATTAAAGGAAGGTGGAAATGTTCTACTACTCGATGAGCCGACGAATGATATTGACGTAAACACGTTGCGTGCGCTGGAAGAAGCGATTGATAACTTCGCAGGTTGTGCAGTCATTATTTCTCACGACAGGTGGTTTATTGACCGTTTGGCAACGCATATTTTATCTTTCGAAGGCGACTCACAAGTTGTGATGTTTGAAGGAAACTTCTCTGCTTACGAAGCGGCGAAGAAAGAGCGTTTGGGTGATACTACGCCAAGGCGTCCGAGGTTTAAGAATGTTATAAATGGGTAGAAATAGCTTTGTGAAATTAACCTCCAATAAGTGGGGTTAATTTCACAAAAGCAATTTTGGAGTAATTGGAAATTATAAGCTTTTCATCTAAATCTTCAACCTGTTTGTCATCCACTAAAACGAAATAAGCGTTTTTCATAAAGCCATCCAGCGCAACATATACTTGCTTTTCTATGTCAATCTCTTTAGAGATTTTTAATTTGAAGCCATTCAAGATTTTTTCTGCTTCTTTTGGAATAACCAATCCGCGATATACTTTATCGGAGTTACGATTATGAGAAGTAACCTCTGATTTTACTCTTTCAGCAATCAAATCCTTTAAGGTTATAAATTCCTCATTCCAATCAAACTCAATTCTATTGAGAATCTTACCATTGAGCGTTTCGTCATTAATAATTATCTGTTTCATTATTTTTTAATTTGTCTGATAATAGTTGGGTCTTTGATTTTATCATCAGCTATCAGAAGAAAAGCTTTGCTTAAAATGATTGACAAAGTTCGATCATCATCAAAAGGTAAGAATATTTTATTCGCTTTGTTAGAATTTCCGGGAACGATACAAAGGTATTGATCATGAGGTGACATCAGAGTATTACCGCTTCCCAAGTGAATTTTGTAATTCCGAATCTTACCTTCCACCAAAAGAAATTTTCCTTCAATCTTAGTTTTACTGGCAATTTTCAATTTTGGCAGAATTTTTTCTAAAACGGTTTTCCTCATTTTGGCATTTTCAGTCAAATCGCCAAATGAGGTATTTTGCCAATAATTTTGATACCTTTCTTCCCCTCCTCCATCTTCCCACCTGTCATCATTTCCGATACTACAAACGCCAACATATAAATCTACATCTCGCATCATTTCCGAAAACAACATTGAAGGAATCGCCCGCATCTGCGCTTGTTCTTCATCAATATAAAACCTAACCTGATCTGTTGAAAGGTAAAGAAAAATATTAGAGTCCGAAAGTGAATCCTCAACTGGTTCTGCAAAGAATTCAACACGTGCGTTCCATTTAGGAAGTAGTTTTTCAGGCGTATTGTAGGAATCGAAACCACCCTGTAATCTATAATTCCATCTTCGTAGTTTACATAATTGTAAAAATTGATGTTGTTTGATAATGTGTGCTGCAAATCGATTGGAATAAGTTTCCGTTTGCAACTCAGCATCAGTCACAATATATATTTCTCTGAATGCTTGTTTGAACGGCTGTTTGATCTCATTTTCAAAAATGAAATTTCTCCAAGTCTCAATCACTTTTTCGTCAGAATAAATCGGATGCCATAATCTAACCTTTTCTACATCTGAAATATTGATTAATTCACCTGAGGAATCAACCCACTCATTTTCAAATAAAATAGCTGTTTTATTCTCATCAAATTGCCAAATCAGAAGACCTGAATACTTAGAAAGTAAGGGATGAGTTATATAGTATTTTTCCCAATCCTTAATATTCCATTCTACTCGATCAAGGTAAGTATTTTCTAATCGGCGGCTATGAATCGTAAAACATTCTTGAACACTTTTTATCAACTTTTTCAATTCCTTTATCTCGGTTACTTTGGAAGTCTTGATACTCGTAGGCACCGACTTTTGAAGTTTATCTTCTCCTTGTTTTCGCCAAAAAAGTTGAGGCTTTTTAATATTGGTAGTTTCTATAATCGCCTCAAAATTTTCAAATGGTTTAATAATTTGAAAACTTTTATTCAATCCAAAATCTGGAGCTGCCAATTCTGTCAATGCCTCTTCAGAAAGGTTAAGTTCTGCTGCTTTTCGTTTTAAATGGTTGTCTGCGAGTTTGAGTACATTTTTATTTTGCGTTTTATTTTTAACCGTCAAAAGCCCCACAACTCCCTGTTTTTCAGGCATATAAGTAAAAGCGAGGAGTGCAGCATTTCCAATTTTAGTCGAAATATTCCCAAAAGACCTAATCTTTCCAAAAGATGAAATTCCTAAATCGATGATAGATGTATTTACTTTTTCATCGTTTAGCAGAGCAGCAAACCAAGTAAGATAGGCAACGCCAATTTCATTTTCTTCAAGCAAATACCACTCATGCTTTTCAGTATCAAATTTTTGCAATTCAATTTCAAGTTCTAACTTGATTCCATTCATTAATAAATCCAAAGTGGACCGATTAGGATCACGATATTGAAGACCATTAAAGTACTTAACTAACTCCTTATTTTTAACAGTAATATATTCGAAAATAGCAATAAAAATTTGCTTGATATTTTCCTTCTCTTCTAATGACCCTGCGAGTTTTTTTGCATTTTCCAACCAAGTCTTTGTTGGTTTTGATTTTTGAGGTTGACTAAAACAAAATTCAAAAACCTCCTTAGAATCTAGTTTTAAACCATCCCAATAGTTAAGAATATATTTCCCTAAAACATCATCGGAAAAGAAAGGATATTCTCCATTAATCCCTCTTATCATTTTATCAATGGCAAGCCAAAACTTATTAAATCTTTCATCAGCCTGAGTATATTTAAAAAAATGTTCAATCACTGCTCCAACTATTTTATCCTTACCAAATTTCTTAAAGTATTCTTTCACTAAAAATAGGAGCTCATTTGACGGTACTTCTAAAGGCGAACCATATGATTCGAGCATTTTAAATGCATTGTTAAAATATGTCTTATTAGGACTTTCAGTCTTGGAGAATGGTAATTTAAATATCCTTTTCTCGGCTTTATGTGTCCAAGAATTGGATGGAAGAATTGCTCTAAGCCCGATTAATGATATTTCTTCCTTTAAGTCTTGAGCAGCATTTTTACATCGACTCCAACTCTCTTTATCCGAAAGTTTTAGTGTATCGCCATATGAAAGCGTACCAACTTCAGTTAAAACTTCATCAAAAAGCTCCTTAGCTCTCTTTGAAACCACCAAAGGTTGATTTGTCCCTAAATCAATTTCATAGATCACACTCATATAATTTAGTTTTCGAGTTTCAAAACTATTTGATTCAATGCAAGCGAAATAAAACATAATATTTCAAAAATCAATAAATTTTCGAATATTATTCAGGCAATTAAATGACTTAACTAAATGTATCCTTTTAATAAAATCCAAATTCAATTTTCCATCTGTCTATCGACATCCCTACCCGATACCAGTCAGGCACTCCCTCCAAAGGGAGACAAATAACGCTAAACTCAATTTGATAGATAAAACTATATCTCTACAATTCACTTAAATCTTCCTTTTAAAGTTGAAATATAGACTTCAGAAGAATTGAGCTATCAAATGATTAAACATCTTTAATATAAAGACCGTTACCATAAGGCATTTAAGAAGTTTTTCTTTACAAGAAAAAAACCGACATTTGCACCAAAATGATGTAGAAGTAAGAGTGTCATCATTCACTCATTCCAAAATTCACTAATTCACTCATTCCAATATGGCTTTAGTAGAAATGAAAGTGCCGGTAATCGGCGAATCAATAACAGAAGTAACTTTATCACAGTGGCTCAAAGAAGATGGCGAATATGTCAAACTCGACGAAGCGATTTGTGAATTTGAATCAGATAAAGCAACACTCGAATTTCCGGCGGAAGCCGCAGGGAAATTGGTTTACGTTGCAGCAGAAGGCGATGATTTAGAAATCGGTGCTTTGGTTGCAACGATTGATACCAGTGTTGCTGCTCCTGCTGGAGGTGATGCACCTGCTCCAAAAGCAGAAGCTGCTAAAGTGGAAGCACCTGCTCCAGTGAAAGAAGCGCATGCGCCAGCAGCAGCTTCTCACGCAACAGGTCACCCATCACCAGCTGCCGGTAAGATTTTACGTGAAAATGGCGTTCCTGCGAATGCAGTAAGTGGAACAGGAAGAGATGGCCGCATCACAAAAGAAGATGCGCAAAATGCCGTTTCGGCGAAAGCCGCTTCACCAACTGCTCCTGCACCTAAAGCAGAAAAACCAGCAGCAGTTAAGCCAAATTATGGCACCAAGTCATTTAGTAGAGGGGAAGAGCGTAAGAAGATGAGCCGTATGCGTCGTACGATTGCCAAGCGATTGGTCAGTGCGAAAAACAATACTGCCATGTTGACTACTTTCAACGAAGCAGATATGACGGGCATTTTCGCAATGCGAAAGAAATACCAAGAGCAGTTTGTTGCTAAAAATGGCCTCAAACTTGGGTTCATGTCCCTTTTCTCAAAAGCATGTGCGAAAGTTTTGATGGAGATGCCAGATGTGAATGCTTTCATTGATGGCGACCACTTTATTTTCCATGATTATGCAGATATTTCTATTGCGATTTCTACTGACACTGGTTTGGTCGTACCACCAGTGAAAAATGTAGAATCATTGAGTCTCGCAGAAATCGAATGGGCAATCAAAGAATTGGCTGGCAAAGCACGTTCTGGCAAATTGACGATGGAAGAAATGAGCGGTGGAACATTCGCGATTACCAACGGAGGTGTTTTTGGTTCTATGATGAGTACACCGATTTTGAACGAACCACAATCAGCGATTTTAGGAATGCATAACATCATTCAACGTCCAGTTGCTATCAATGGTGAAGTTCAGATTCGTCCAATGATGTACTTGGCTTTGAGTTATGACCACCGCGTGATTGATGGAAAATCATCGGTTACTTTCTTGAAAAAAGTAAAAGAGTTGGTGGAAGATCCGACGAGTTTATTGCTTGATTTATAGGCTTCGGCTTACGAGCATATAGTTAGGCGATAATTTTAAAATTATCGCCTAACTTCACAAAACATAAAAATCCCATATTCTCTTTAATTGAGAATATGGGATTTTTTTATGTCCATTTTCAAATTACCATTTTCAACTTTTTAATTACCTTTATAATACAAACATTCTATTACTACACACCTATTAACTTGAAACGCGTACTATTAACCAAGCTATTGCTTTGGCTGCCGCTATTCGTGTTTTTACAAACGAAAGCTCTTCAGGCCTACACGCCCCTGCTTCCTGCAGTGGATCTTCATATCGAAAATACTTTTACAAGTCAGGAGTTGCCCGCACTTAAATGGGTGTTGGAAGAAGGTGATGAACCATTGACAGCAGAAGACCTTTTCGCCGAAAGGCAAAAAGATGCAAAACTAATTGACCTCTCTGAGTCACCCGTCTTTGATATGAAAGCACATCATAATTATTGGTTCAAAATCAAATTGACCTCAGCGGTAGAATTAGATGAATTTGGTATCGCTTTTTTCTGGGTGGGAAATAAATGGCCGTTTGAATTCACCTTTAAAGAAGTCGAAACATATTCTCAAAATTCTAATAAAACTGGCAAATCGGGAACACTCTTTCCAGCTTCTCAAAGAGATTATCCACAGATACTTAACCCAAGTATCGTCCGAACTCAATTAGAAAATGATACGCTAATACAATGGATTAAATTAACAATGGCAGAAAGAGGCGCTCTGAAGATTAGTATGAACTTGATGAGTAATTCAAAAATCGAAAGCCCTTTAGAACTCAATAATTTTACGGGTTCACATATGCTTCTAAATGGAGCTATGATTGCTTTATTCTTCTTAGCCTTATTACTTTTTCTTTGGTTTCAAGATTGGGTT
>CALHBQ010000408.1 GCA_937930815.1 uncultured Saprospiraceae bacterium
GTAGTCCAAAACTGGTGACTGGAGAGACCAAAGAGCAATTTTATAATGCCTATTCTTTAGGGGCTGGACTTAGGGTTAGGATGGGTTCTAAATAAATGATTTAAGTTTTGTTCTAACTCAAATACCTGCTGGTTTCACGTCCCTGCTGGTTTCACGTCTCCAGACTGAAACCATTTATTTGCCCGTCTCTGACGGAAGCATGGAACACTGATTAAAAAAATGTAAAAGCATGCGTCAGCCACCTGCTGGTTTCACGTCTCCAGATTTATCTGCCGTGGCTGACGGAAACATGAAAAAGAGATTCAAAGAAAGTGGAATGGTTGTGTCAGCCACAGCGAATAAATCAGAGCCGCGTGGATAAAGTATCTTATAGTCGCCAGGTATCCTATAACTGACTAATCCGCCTCATGGCCTTTTTTTGTAAAAAGGTGGAGGAGTTTACGAATCCGAACATGGTTTTCATTAGATACTTTAAAATGGGGTTTTTGCTCATGATCATCTTTCTGAGTATTTCTGAGCCATTCAATACTTTAGCTCCAACAACATGCCTTCCTTTTGAATAGGTTGCTGTTGTTCCTTGCAGAATGGAATTGACCGCAGCTACCGCATCATCGATTCCTAAATTCATCCCTTTTCCGCCGACGGGTGAATGACAATGAGCCGAATCTCCAGCGAACAGAACACGTCCTTTTTTGTAATTTTCTATTTGTCGAATTGAGACTTTGAAATTTCCCTTCCGATGCGTTTTACGAATATCTAAATCTATGGGTATCGTTTTTAAACAATCTTCTGTGGTAGAAATCATGCGTACTCTATTTTGCCCTATGGGCAATGAAACCACTGCATCGTAATTTTTGCCAATTTTCATCCAGACATTGTTGGCCGCATAATCATAAGATTGACCATTTAACTCAACATCTGCAATGGACCAATCATTTTCCAAATCGAAGCCTGGATAGTCGATGTTCAATTTATTTCTTACAGTGGAGTTGACCCCATCACAAGCAATGACCCAATCAAACTTTTTACTCGCTTTCTCATCATTGAACCATACTTCGGCAAAGTCGTCATTGGTTTTAATATCGGTCACTGCGGTTCCATATTTTATTTGGGTACCAAAAGTTTTTAATTCCTCTTTTATAATTTCTTCTGTCCTATCTTGAGGCAAACCTGTCAGCACTTCGGTTTCCTTAATCTTGCCTTGTAAGTTTAAATTCATAGCAGGTTTAGAATCTATATTCATATTGATTCTAAAAAAAGGCATGCTTTCTTCCATAATCTTTTCAGTTATGTTTTTTCCAAGTTTTTTTAAACTTCTTGGCATTATCCCAATCGCTCTGGATAGGGTAGAAGCGCTTGCTCTTTTTTCCACAATGGTTGGCGTGATTCCGTTCTTTGCAAACTGGAGTGCTGCAGTCAGGCCGGTTGGCCCTGCTCCGATGATTAGTATGGTTTGGTTGTTTTTCATTGTTGAAATCCAGTGTTCATTTGCTCCGTTTCTTGAGCTGTCATTTTACGATTGACGATATTGATTTTGTTCATTTCTAACCCTATGATTGTATTTAACTGGTTACTTCTTCGGATAATACCTCCAAATTAAAAACGCCACAAAGTTCATAAACGCAATGCTGGAAAGTGATGGAACAATTGCAGCCATACCCACCTCTTTTCCAAATCCGATACTTACGATTATTTTTATGATGGTTCCTACATTAATGAGCAACAATCCATACCAAGGGTTGCGTTTCCAAAACGCATAAAATAACCCGAATAAGAAAATGATTACCGCTACTGTCAATGTTATAAGCGGCATGGAAGACTGGTTTGAGAAGAACAATTGCTTCTCCCATTCTAAATAATCGCTAACACTCTCTGACACCTGCTCAGGTGCGGAGAACCAGAATAAACTCGTCAGCAGTAAAAGCATAAAACCGATGACATGCCATGGTTTTTGTCGGTAAGCATAATAACAGGCAGGTATTATAAACAAGGGGCGCGAATACCAAGAGAATTGGTTTTGATGTCGCTCCCATATCCAAGCACCTACGTCATCGCCACTAAAATAAGTGCGCAAAAGAATGGCCAGTGAATACAAAAGAATCAAACCAATTAAACTTAGGACGAGGTTATCTATTCGGTTCTTATTCATATGTTTTTTTTTACAAAAAATATCACAATATTATTTCGTAAACATAAAAATAAAAAATCAGCTTTTCTGGTTACGGGGGATCGCTGGTTTCACGTCTCCAGATTTATCCGCCGGGGCTGACGGGAAGATGGACATCTGATCTAAATAAAGTGGAAAGGTTGCGTCAGAGACGCGCGGATATAGCGTCCCAGTCTGGAGACTGGGACGAGCGGATTTTTATTCAAATTAAGTTGTTGGATTTAGAATTTAATGCCAAAGTATATATTCGGTTCGATTAAGAAAAAATTATCCCATTTGTCCTCTTCTACTTTAAATTCTGCGGGAACATTATTATTGATAGGCCAATGGTTAACATGCAATTGTGGCTCTATGAAAAATCTTCCCTTTTTGAATAATGGGACATGATAACCCAAATGGTAGGAGTTGTAAAGTTTGAACCCATCGCCTATCTTTTTTTCATTTTCATCTAAGTACGCTGTGAATAGCGGCAGTACCTCTAAAGTAGCAAACAGACCTTTCCATAACTTACGTTGATAGGTGACGCCAACACCTGTTTCTTTAAGTCTTCCGGGAAAAAAATAATCTCTGTCCAATAATTCAGAATCCCAGATATCAATTCCTAATGGTGCAAAAAGTTTCCAAGTGGTAAACTTGATCCCAAATTGATCTTTAGGAGTAGCTTGATAGGCTAAGCGAATTTCATAGTGATGTGTATTTGTTTCTGGCTTGCCAAAATTTGACAAAGATAGCCAGGTGGTAAAAGCTGAATACTTGTATTCTGGTTTATCGTTCTTGTAGGATTTCGTTTCGAAAGTGTTTTGAGTGTGTGCTTGTTGTAACCCAAAACTTAAAAGAAGAAGTAAAAATAAATTTTTCATATCGATAAATTTTTTATTGATTAATTATTCGATACAAAATTAGGACTGGGCTTTCCTTTTCTCGTTGACTTAAGTTAAGATGTGAAAGACTGCTTATACTTTGTTTTTATAAGCAATTCTATTTCTAATTCTACTTAGCGATTCTGGTTTAATACCAATGTAAGACGCTATTAAGTATTGAGGGATTCTTTGTGAAATATTTCTATAATTCTCAATAAAGTGTTTGTATCGTTCCTCTGGATTATGCATGTAAATGCATAATAATTGATTCATCATGATTACAAATCTATGTTCCATTACCAACCTTCCAATCAAATTACCATTGCTGATTTCATTGTAGATTCGTTGTATTCCATCGTAGTTAGTAACTAATAATTCGCAATCCTCAACGGCCTGAATATATTGGTTGCTCATTCCTCTTTGAACAAAACTGGGGAAATCAGCAACAAACTCTAATTCTTGTGAAAATTCTAAAGTTGAGTATTCATCATTTTTTAAAACATAGTACCTCATTAGACCTTTTCGAATAAAGGCAGCTTTATTGTTCCTT
>CALHBQ010000409.1 GCA_937930815.1 uncultured Saprospiraceae bacterium
TAGTAGTTTTTCAATCGGCAGTTTTTCAGTTTGCAATCAGCAGTCCACAGTCCGCAATCGGCAGTCCGCAGTCAGCAATCGGCAATCAGCAGTTCGCAGTCCGCAGTGGGTGAAAAATCGAAGATTTTCTAAAACAAGAATAGGACATTTGGAGTAGTTCCAAATGTCCTATTTCTTGTATGATGATTTGCTAATTGCAGGCTGCTGGCTGCCGATTGCGGACTGAAAAACTGCTACTACTTCCTCGTTTCCAAATTTGCTAAAATAAATTGCCCGACATCCTTTCCTTGCGCTACCCCTAAATCAATCGCAGGGCGATAATGAATCCCACCATACAATCGACTGACTGCCGCCTCTTGCGATGCTTCCAAAAATGAATTGAAGCTACGAGCAGGTAAGCCATATTCAACTTCCACATCATCGTTGTAAGCGAAATTTTCACCAAAAATATCGGTCAATGTAAGTGCAGAAGCAGTGGAGATGACGCTATGTCCACTCGTGTATTCAGGGAAAGGTGGCGTTTGAAGTGCCGGTTTCCACTCAGGGTCGAGTTGCTGATTGATGACCGTTTCTGGGCGAACCAGATTACTTCTATATTTTTCATCCCAACAACTGATGAAAGCATCCATGAGTGCAATCGAAACTCTTGCATAAGCCTCGGTGGTTTGCATCATGTTTGTTTTTTCTTTTTCACAAGCGATTTTGGTGATGCCGATCCAGTGGCCTCCAGGAGTGATTTTTTTAGTTGCAAACATCACATGACCTACTGAGTGAGAGACATAAGGATTGCAATCCCAAAACTGCGCGACTGCGATTTTTTCGTCTTTTTCTTCGTTCAAAACATTATAAACCTCCATCAACTCTTTGTAGAAAAGGCTATTCTTGTTGAGGTCGTAAGGAGTTGGAGGAGGAGGTGAATATTGCTGTGCAGAGTCCAAAACCATCGGACGAATGGTTCTCCAATGTGGCTCGATTCCATCCATATAGGCTGGTGGAGTGGGTTGCCAAGTTGAGGGATCATCTTGGAATGTGTATTTAGAAAAAGTCCTTGATTGTTTGTAATTGTCTTTGTCTGCCCATGCAAGTATGTGTTTGGAAACTGCTTCTCCATATGCCAATGACCGCTCATATATATCGGGTGGCATATTTAAGGAATCAAATTTCAAAAGTATATTGTCATGAAAACCTTGAATCATTGGCTCCGAAAAAATGAATGCTTTCCCTGTTAATAAAAATGAATGGACCGCAGCTAATGGATAGCAATATTCTTTCCCTTCTTCAGGTTGAGGTACGTCTTTAAAATCATGCAACTGCCCACTCATCGTAAGGAAACTGTCGTCTGTGTGTTGCATCACTTCATAGGCAGCAATACTCGGATAGACATAGATGCGACTCGCAACAGGCGGCGAAAAGATATCATGGACAATCACATCGGTCAATTGCTTCATGGATTGGTGCAAAATGGTCGCATCAGCTGCTTTCTCTTGGTAATCGGTCGAGTACTTTTTACAACCAACACCTGATACTATAATCAAAACAACACAAACCATCTTTATGAGCTTCATCTCTATTTTTTGTGCAAAATTAACCCCTCCTACAATAAATCAGTTATTTTTTATGGAAAATAAAAATGACATACGTCTATTACTTGATTTAAGATTTTACACTTATACCCTGTTATATGCCAAGAGGCTAAATCAAAACAATTTTCCATTTTACTTTAAAAAGGTACCGTCCGGTTTGCTCATTGCGTAGCAAATCGGACTTTTTTATTTAGTAACATTAGGTTAATGTTCAACTACTTCGTAGTTGTCTTGGACGGTTCAGTGTTCCCCGAGTTGCAATCGGGGTTATTCAGATTCAACTACTTCGTAGTTAGTTTTATTTAATATCAGTTAGAAATTTAACGGTGACGGAGCTACGCTCCTTTGTATTAGTTTGTAACTTGTTTTCTACAAACGGTTTCGGAGCTAACGCTCCTTGTGGGACTAAATGTGAGACTATTTGGTTTCATTGAAGCCCGTTAGGGCTGGTGCCGTTTGTAGTAAATGCCCGTTTGCAATACTTCCTAAAGGAGCGTAGCTCCGTCACCGTTAAAATTCGTTCAAAGTGAATTCGTTCAAAGTGAATTCGTTCAAATAAATTTTGTAGTCACGCCGTAAACCCTTAACCGTAAACCGAATAAAGGCTACTGTTTTACCACAACTTTTATCGGAAAACAGTATTTACTTATAACGAAAGACTGCTAATTAGTTTAATCAAACTATCTTGCCCCCAATTTCAAATCACACCATGTCCAAATTAGGTGACATCAAGAAAGTTATTGCTCCTGAACTCAAATCGTTTGAGGTGCATTTCAAAGAGGCTATGAGTAGCAAGGTGCCACTTTTGGAAAAAATCACCTATTACCTTGTCAAAAGAAGAGGCAAACAAGTACGTCCAATGTTTGTCTATCTCAGTGCAAAAGTTTGTGGAGAAACCAATGAATCGAGCCATGTGGCGGCTTCGATGGTGGAGATTTTGCATACGGCAACCTTGGTGCATGATGATGTGGTGGACGAGGCGTATGAACGACGAGGCATGTTTTCAATCAACGCACTTTGGAAAAATAAGATAGCAGTTTTGGTTGGTGATTATTTGTTTGCGAAAGGTTTGGATATCTCGTTGGCTAACAATGATTTTGAGATTTTAAGAATCATGAATGTCGCGGTCCAAGAGGTAATCGAGGGCGAATTGTTGCAATCTGAAAAAGCAAGACGCCTTGATATTACGGAGGAAGTTTATTACGATATTATAAAAAGGAAAACGGCTTCATTGATAGCGGCGGCATGTGGGGTAGGTGCAGCAAGTACCACCAAAAACAAAGAACATATCGATAGAATGAAACTGTTTGGTGAAAAAATAGGCATCGCTTTTCAAATTAAAGATGACCTGTTTGATTTTGGGGCAGATGATGTGGGCAAACCGCGTGGCATCGACATCAAAGAGAAAAAAATGACTTTGCCACTCATCTACGCGCTAAACAATGCCGATAAGAAAACTAAGAAAAAGATTATCAATACCGTCAAAAAGCATAATGAAGACTCGGCTAAAGTAGCGGAGGTCATTTCTTATGTCAATCAAAGTGGTGGGATTGAATATGCTACAGAGGCCATGTATCAATATCGGCAAGAAGCATTTGAAATTTTGCATCAATTTCCTGAATCTCCTGCTCGGCAAGCGCTTCAGGACCTCGTTATTTTTGTTACGGAGCGGAAGAATTAGACTTAATTTTAAATTTAATTAGTTCGTAAATAATTGATTATCAATTGTTTGTTTTTCTGTTTTTCTTTCTGTTAAAATTAATTTGGTTGGATACTTGAATCATTTGCAAAAATGATTTTACTTTATAATGAAATTAAACCCAAATTTGGTGTTTATGATGAAGTTGGATGAGGGCTTCGTTATATGAGCAAAGGCTCAGGTTGAAAAGTCTTAAACAACTTTAGTTTTTTAACTAATCACACATTTAAATTTAAAATGAAAAGGAAAGTAAAA
>CALHBQ010000410.1 GCA_937930815.1 uncultured Saprospiraceae bacterium
CAACCTTAACTGGGGATTGTCTGGTGAAAATGGAAGTTTCAGTTTGTTTGTTCCGATTATTGATGTTGGAGCTATCACTGCTTTCCGTTTTGGAGATGAAACCTCTACCCTTCCTGAGTTGAGTTTTAAGAATATTATTGCACCTGGAGCTTATGCAGTTTATGGTTTTGGAAAAGACCTGCCTTTTGCTTTTGGTATCGGAGGACAACTGGGGCCAAACACTCGCAAAATAGAAGTCGATGAATTTGGTATGCCAACTGAAAATAGAATTGATAGTGGTTTTAGAATTGGCGCTTTTTTAAGTGTGGATATTCCAGTTTTTCATTTTTATACAAAGTAAGAGTTGAATGTTTTAAGTTTTAAGTTGAAGTACTATATGCAGTTTTCATGATTACTTTTGTTCTGAATAGTGCAAAAAATCACTAAAAATAGCCCCTCCCTTTTTTGCATCTTCGAGAGACGGTTGAAGTACCGGATTTTCATAATAAAAATCTGTAATCTGTTTTTTTAATCCATCACCATATATCTTGACTAAAAATTTAGATAAAAAAAATCGTACGTAACCATTTTTTTCTTCTTTAAAAAGACGAAACAATGGAGCAGCCATTTGATAGTTTTTGGTTTCATTCAAATAAATAAAATATGGCATTTTTTTTCGAAAAAGGTAATTGTCATAATTAAAATCAGACTCTGGTTTTATAAATCTCATAACTTCTTTAACTAGTTGCTCTGGATTATTTTTTTCCAAAAAACGAGTCACATATTGGAAAGAAATTTCGACTCGTTTTTGGGTATTTTTGGAATCTTTCATTTTCCAATCCAAATAAAGTTTATACATCTTATTGGGGAATTTTTCCCAAATTTCTGCGGCATGATTCCACGAATAAAAATTACCGTTTTCAGGATTTTCTGAAATAATTTTCAAATACAAATCAGCATACTCGTTACAATAATTATTTTCAACCTGAGTTCCAATTTTAGTAATATATTGGAAAGGTTTTTTGTCCATTTTAGCATTACGGTATATTTCTGCAAGCAATTCCGCAGCTTCAACCGTCTTATATTTGGCTATGTTATGAACATAATTACGATCTTTCCAATGTGCTTTCCAATTTTGTTCTAAAACCTCAAAAAATTGTGGATGTTGAAAAAAAGTAAAAGGCATCCAACGGTTTGTTTGGAAAGCTGGCAAAGAATCAATAGGTAAATTTTCGAGGATAATCGGTATATCTGTTGGGTCATTATATTTTGCTAATACATTTGTAAAACTTGCAATCCCTTCGTTTAAAATTCTATCGTAAATACATAGTTTGATATTTTCATCTGGTGTTATTTGTAAAATAAAATCTAAAGATTCTTCATTATAAAATGGTTTGTTGCAAATAATAAGACTATCAATCAAATTACTCTGTTTTGGAAGTAAAATTGACTCTGTGAAGAAATATCCAGTTCCAAGAATATTCGATTTAAATCGGCAGCCTCTAATGAGTTGAAGATAACATTCTCCTATTGAAACTCTCTCAGGTTTTGTGTATTGACTTTTAAAAACAACAGGTGTTTGATCATAAAGCCGTTCTTTCAAAATCGAGAAAAAATCAATCTGATGTTCTGGAATTGAATAAGATTTTTTCAATAAAAAATATAGCGCAAAAAATTTAACTGGCCCACTCGGATCATCAGTTAAACTTACCAACTCCTTTAATGGTAAACTTTTTAATTGCAACCAAGAAGAATCCTCAACATGCCAATCATTCAACCAAATGGTATCACTGTTTTCGAAATTTTGAACTGTTTCTGAATAGCTTTTGGTTAAATTTTTATTTGAAGTACATCCCAAAAAGAGTCCCAAGCCGGCTCCAATAATTATAAAAAAAATTAGAAGTTTCATATTTTCAATAGGTGTTTAATTTTCCTTTTGAACCCTATACCCTTACCAATTCTGAATCTTTGGAATTTCCTCAATACCTGAATTGACTATTATGCTGAGCACCGTGCTACAATACGACTAAAACTCAAACTGTACAGAACCAACCCAACGTCTCCCTTGACCAAAAAATACTGAAGCAGATTTTGCATCAAAATCATTGAAAGAAGGATTGTTGAATCGATCATTATTACGTCCATCACTGATAAAAGTAGTGTCAAATAAATTTAGAATATTGAATCTAAAATTGGCTTTTATTTTATTGAATTTTCTTGTGTGTCCAAGATGAAAATCAAATACTGAATAGCTTGGAAGCCTCCATGATTCTCGACCAGCTGTACTCTCTGACGGACGCAAATCCTCTGGTTGAATATCCGCCCAATGTCTATCAAAATGAGTTCCTTTGAGTTTTAAATAAGTTCCTTTGATGGGTTCGTATCTTATCAAACCTCCGATTTGAGTTTGCGCAGCATCCCCTACATGTACACCGGTTGCATCAAAATCATATTCGTAGCTATAAGTTTCACTAATTTTAATGGAAGCAACACTTGCCGAATTCCATCTCCAATCGCCTATCGAAACAACACCTTCTATTGCAACTTTTGAATGTGGTTCAACAGAAAATTCTAATTCTACCCCTTTGTGCAGCGCATCAATCCCTGGAATATTTACACGAATTCTATCTGAGTCTGGTTCATTAGGATCTTCTGCCACAGTAGGTGGAAAATCAAGGGGCTTGTTGAGCCAGTTGGTGTAATAGGCATTGAAATTACCAGAAATGTATCTGCTTTTAAAATTATATCCAACCTCAATTGCTTGAATCTTTTCATTTTCTGCATTTGCAAAAACAGTGATTTCATTTGTGTTCCGATTGGCATTGATGACATTTGTGAAGCGTTGTGCTTTATTCAATAATCCAAGATTTAAAAACACGCCTTGCTTTTCTGTAAAGTTATAAACTGCACCAGTTTTACCAGTAAAAGTCAATTGGTCTGGAAAACTCGCTGTTTGCCCAGAGAAATAATTTTCTGCGTTGTAAGTTGTATTTGCATAAGAAACATTCATAAAGGAGTTCACTTTTCCAACAGAATATTCAGCCAAGCCAAAGACACCTGCCCAATTTACAAAACTCGAATAATCAAAATCAAACTTGTCTCCAACCTGTAGGTTTTCTGTTGTATAACCCGATGCTCCTAACAAATCATGAACCTCTCTCCAGTGGTCGCCCTGATAACTACGAACATCAACTCCCCCTGACAAAACCCAATTTTCATTCATATCATACCGATAGGTCGAAAGTAGTCCGTACCAAAAATGATTATTAATACTGGCACTTATAAAAGTATTTGCCAATCCATCTGGGTTAAAAAATGAGGGTAGATTCTTTTCTGCTGACTTATCAAAATCTATCTGGCCACTCGAATCTCTCACAAAATCAGATGGGCCATCATCACGGGTTCCTCCTCCATTTCCAAGTGACAAATAAGCTACATTCGAAAGAAATGATTTCTTATTAATTTGCCATGAATGGCGTAAACTTATTTGAGGTTTATGGTAAAAATTCTTGCGAACAGATTTGGCTTCACCGTTAGAAAAGCCCCAATGTTCGTTGAATCTTCTACCTCTATCTAAAAAATTATATTCCTCTATTGTCTCTTCATCAATTCCTAATTCTCTTGCAGTTTGAGCATCTGTCTGTGCAATTGCAGTCCGAAAGGGACGCTGACCATGCTCTTGTGGAGCGCCAAATGCCTGCAAACCAATGGCGTGGTTACCCAATTCTTTATCTGCCCTGAGGTAATAAAAATATCCTTTTGTGAAGGTACCATCTGCCCATCCATCACCTTGCTTGTAGGAAGCTGCAGCTGAAACTCCCCATCCATTTTTCATTCTACCACTGGTAAGGCCAATTGTGGTACGTGTGAAAGCATTATTGCCGATTTCCTGTTTGATTTTGATGTTTCTTTTTGCATCAATTCCTTTCGTCAGAATATTTATTGTCCCTCCAACAGATGGAATCGAAATTTTGGATGCACCCAATCCTCGTTGAACCTGCATAGTTTTGGTAACCAAATCCAAACCAAACCAATTGGACCAATAAACTTGACCATTCTCCATATCATTGACAGGCACCCCATCGAGCATTACCGCAACATTTCTTTGATTGAATCCGCGAATGGTAATACGAGCATCTCCATCTCCTCCACCTGATTGCGTAGCATACGCACCTGGTGTTGAATTCAATATCATAGGAATATCCTGAGAAGCTAATTCT
>CALHBQ010000411.1 GCA_937930815.1 uncultured Saprospiraceae bacterium
AGAACAATCCACCGTTTTATTAGAAAAGATAAAAAAGGTAACCAAATTAATAACAGTCGAAGGTCACTTCACGGAGATCTATAGCCACAAAGACCATTATTATTACGACATCAGCCCTTTTAGGAAAAAAGCTTTACTGCGTGTAAAAGCAAAGGTGTCTGTTGGGTACAATTTAGGAAATATGAAAATCGAAACTCGACCAGAAGAAAAGAAAATTATCATCAGTCAATTACCAGACCCGACGCTGATTTCAATTGATCACGAAGTTGATTTTTATGATTTACAGCAAGGAACTTTCAATGCCTTTACGGCGAAAGACTACACTGCACTCAACAAAAAAGCAAAGGAATACATCGAAGAAACTGCTTTGGACAGCGAATTGCTCACCACTGCAAAAGCACAAGCGAACACAACTTTAGAACTAATAGAGTTTATTGTAGAAGGGGCAGGGTGGACCGTTGAAATAGAGCAAAATAAGGTGATTGAAGAGCCAATGATTAGAGATTAACGAACCTCATAAGTCATCAAAGATGTATATGCTTTTGCAGGAAAAATAGTTTTAAACAGTTGTCCCCAAGAAAGATTGGTATAGCTAACCTCTTCTTGCTTCTCTACTTTTTCTTCTTCTGCTACAACGGCGAGGGCATCATCCAATAATTGATTGGATTCTTCCCAAAGATACTCTTCGAATAAGGTCGATTCTGGCGTATGTTGCAAAAGAATCTGATAACCCTCTTTGAGTTTTTCATACACTTCTTTGTTTCTAAAATCAATGTGCCACGACGGAATGACAGCCGTCGATTTCGCCCATATTTTTAGCAGCCTTGTTAAACTAAGTGTATTCATTTCTTATAATTTTTGAGAGCAATTTTAAAACTTATCAGGAGTGATTCCTCTTGCCGTTAAGTAGGCCGCAAGGTGAATTTTCGCCCGTGCAATCCATTGATAAACTAAATTAGGGTTGATGTTGTATTCTTCAGCGATCGCTTCGCCACTTTTTCCTTCCACTACTTTTTTCAAAAACGCTTCTATTTTTTCTCGATGATTTTCATTTTCAAAAATGTAATCATTGATGAGCGTTTCGATATTTATTTCTTTTTCGAAAACAGGTAAATCTGCTGAAAATTCAAAAGCAATGTCCTCCAACGAAATAGTCCTATTTGCCTTCTTCTTCAATAATTCAAAAAACCGATATTGAACCGCTCGATAGAGATAACCTTCGACATTAAAATATTCTTCTTTCGATTGTACTTTTTCGTACAAGTTGATTTTTAGAATATTCACTATCACGTCCTGAGCAAGATCTCTTGGCCCAAATGCAGGATGTGATTTAGCCGTCGCATGAGCGAAAGCCAAAACCATCTCACTACAAAGGAGATAAAACTGTCTGCTGTCGGAAGTTATTTTCAAAGGTTGATTTTTTCAAAAGACATCTATAATCCTAAAGAGCCGTATCAAATAAATCTTACAGTTTTAGATAAAAAAGTTTGAAACTGTAAGGAATCGAATAGAAATGCCTTTATTTGGTTTAGGACATGGCAATCCAAATTAAAATTACAATATTGCCTGCTTTTTAAACGAAAAATCTATTTTTAGGCAGTTTTGCTAACAAATTAGTTTTTAGCAAATTTTGTGGTCGGTTCGAAATCGAAATTTTATTAACCGTTAGGGAAAAGAAAATTTCGATTTCGAACCGACATTAAGTCGCGAAATTTGGCTAAAAATCAATAATAACATTTTATGAGTACAAAAGCACTTGATAACCAGCCCCAATTATTCGGGCACCCTATTGGCTTGTTCGTTCTTTTTCTTACAGAAATGTGGGAGCGATTTAGCTACTATGGAATGCGGGCAATCCTCGTTTTATTCCTCGTAGCACAGACAGGTGGAGATAATCCTGGCTTCGGATGGACGAAAGGAGAAGCATTAGCCTTGTATGGCTGGTACACGATGTTTGTTTACGTTGCCTCTATTCCAGGGGGGATTTTAGCAGATAAATATATTGGTCAAAAGAGAGCAGTGATGCTCGGTGGTGCTTTATTGGTTGCTGGTCACGGTATTTTGGCAGTGGAAGCGCTTTGGGCTTTTTACACTGGTTTAGGTTTGATTGTACTCGGTGTTGGTTGCCTTAAACCCAATATTTCGACTATGGTAGGTGGCCTTTATGGAAAAGGTGACAATCGTCGAGACATGGGGTTTTATATCTTTTATATGGGAATCAATCTCGGTGCCGCTGCTGCAGCACTTTTGGTTGGATACGTTGGTCAAAGAATTGGCTGGCATTACGGTTTTGGATTAGCTGGAATCGGAATGTTGCTGGGGCAACTCATCTATATGGGCGGTCAGAAATATCTAAAAGATGTTGGTAACCTCGTAAAAGAAGAAGATGAAGAAGGCGCTCCTCGACCAGAATTGATTTCGGGTATTTTCAAAAATACCAATTCAATGATTGGATTTTTTGGAATGTTGGCGTTAGGCGCATATGTATATTTTGTAAATGGGGCATGGGATTACGGCTTATTGATAGCCGTTTTGGCCTTTGCTGTTGGAATTGGAATCGTTATTTACAATGATGGAAACAAAGTCGAAAAAGATCAAATTTTAGTAGTCTACCTTTCTTTCTTAATTATCATGGTTTTCTGGGGTTCTTTCGAACAAGCTGGAGGACTTTTAAATATTTATACAAACGAAAAAACCGATCTTTCGCTCGGTAGCTTCGACGTTCCTGCCTCTTGGTTTCAATCAGTAAATGCGATATTCATTTTAGTATTTGCAACGATTGTTGGTTCATTTTGGATTTGGTGGGAAAATCGCGGAAAAGAATCTTCTTCTATTTTCAAAATGGCAATTGGTGTCATCATCATGGGATGGGGTTTTCTTTTTATGTCAAAAGCAACAACTGAAGTTGTAATGGACGGAGAGCAAGTAGTTGAAAAATCAGCGATGATGTGGTTGATATTAGCTTACCTTTTCCACACAATAGGAGAACTTTGTGCCTCACCTGTGGCACTTTCGTTTATCACGAAATTGGCACCGGCACGTTGGGTTGCATTTATGATGGGAGCTTATTTTGCTGTAACTGGTTTGGGTAATAAAGTAGCAGGTTTACTCGGTGAATACTCAGAGTCAGCAGGTGAATTTGCTGTTTTCACAGGAATTGCAGTTTTTTGTACTGTCTTCGGGATATTGGTTTTGTTTTTAATAAAACCACTAAAACGATTGACGCATGGAGCAGAGGGTAGGACGGTAGAAAAAGCCCATTAAAATAAATTTCAGAACATTCATATTAAAATCAAACTAACTTAAAACTTATGTCGGATAAAAATTTTGACTTAATAGAACAGCAAGGCTCCGTTTTAGGACATCCGTCGGGGCTCTTTGTACTGTTTTTTACGGAGATGTGGGAGCGATTTTCCTACTATGGAATGCGTGCATTATTGGTAATTTTCTTGATTAGCTCCATGGATGATCCAAATCCAGGTTGGAGTTGGGAACGGGAGGATGCACTTTCTCTTTTAGGAACTTATGCTTTATTGGTTTACTTGACACCGATTGTTGGTGGTTATATTGCTGATCAAATAATTGGCTATCGATATGCGGTCGTTATTGGGGCACTGCTCATGACGATAGGTCATGCTTCGATGGCGGTAGAAACACCCATGTTCCTCTATATTGGTATTGGGTTTTTGATAATCGGTAATGGTTTTTTCAAACCTAACATGACCTCTATTATTTCAAAAATGTATGATAGTCACCCTGAGAAAAAGGATGGCGCCTATACCATTTTCTATATGGGTGTAAATGCAGGTGCATTCCTCGGTATTATGCTTTGTGGATACTTGGGTGAAAAAGTAGGTTGGTCATTTGGATTCGGATTGGCAGGTATTTTCATGTTTTTTGGAATGTTACAATTCTGGTTTGCGAGTCCTCTTTTTGGTGATATTGGTATGAAACCAGAGCCTAAAAAAGCAGAAGAAGTAGTCTTAGAAGCAGGGGATAAATTTAATCCTTTCACATTAGTAGATAAAATACTAATTGGCGGTTTTGCTTTGATGTCGCTACTTTGGATTTTTAATGATCCATTGACTAAGATTGGTGAAATGCCACTTGTAAGTGAAGGCATGGCTAATAATATTTTAGCAGCTATGGGGATCTTATTATTCACAATTCTTGGAATGCGGATCGTTCGTTACGCACCAGTTGTAAGAGATAGAATGATTGCTGTTGCTATTTTTGCATTCTTCACAGTATTCTTCTGGGCTTCTTTTGAGCAAGCAGCAGGTTCTATGTCAATTTTTGCAAAAGATTATACGGCGAGAGCGTTAGAGGGGAGTGCTGCAAGTACGTTTAAAATTATTGATTTAATTGTAACGATTCTACCGTTGTTGATTATCACTTGGGTGCTTGGGAAGTTATTCTCTAAAACGTTCAGTCGAATTTCTCTTTCGAATATCATCTTAGGAATTAGTTTTCTTGCTATTTGGGCAATTGTACTTTATAAAGTTAACCGTGAATTTTCTTCAGTTGGAACAGAAGTGCCAGCGACTTGGTTCGGTATTCTTAACTCATTATTCATCATCATGTTTGCACCGCTTTTCTCACGTTGGTGGGAGAGTAAATACAATCCAAGTGCAGCGATGAAATATGGTTTTGGACTAATCTTATTGGGAATCGGTTTCTACTTTTTAGTAATTGGTTCGGGTTCAATTCCACAAGGTGCACAAACTGCTCAGGTCAGTATGATGTGGTTAGTTTTTGCTTATTTGTTCCATACACTTGGAGAACTTTGTCTGTCTCCCGTGGGGCTATCTTACGTGAGTAAATTAGTACCAGGACGTATGATTGCATTCATGTTTGGAGTGTGGTATTTGGCAATTGCAGCAGGTAATAAATTAGCGCACACGATGGGTGGAATGATTGATCAGATTACGGCTGAATCATCTTTAAGTGATTTCTTTATGATATTCACGGTTGTGCCAATCGGAGCTGGTGTTTTAATCATGTTGTTAAATCCATTATTGAAAAAATTGATGCACGGGGTGCATTAGGAATTAGGTACAAATTTCATAGTTTGTGGAAATTATATTTTTGCTAATTGGGGTAAAAAATTAAAGAATCCGCCGCGGCGGATTCTTTAATTTTTTACGTTCTTAGACAAATCCCGTGGTTCGGTCGAAGTTAAAAATCTATTGACAGTTAAGGGAAAAGAAAATTTTAAGACATAGAGCAAAAAATTTAAACAGCTTCACAGTTGCCTCAAACTTAATAAATTAGAATGGGTTTAAAATCATTCCTACCTTTGCGCTTCTTTTTTCCTTAAAACAAATAATGTCCAATCAGAACTTTGTAGATTACGTGAAAGTCTTTTGTCGCTCAGGCAAAGGAGGTGCTGGATCAACTCATTTTCACCGAGCACTGTATTTGCCCAAAGGTGGCCCAGATGGTGGTGACGGTGGTCGAGGTGGTCATGTCATTTTGCGAGGCAACAAGCAAATGTGGACATTACTTCATTTGAAATATCGAAAACACATCTTCGCAAAAGATGGTGGCAATGGTATGAAAAATCGAAAATCAGGCTCTGATGGAGAGGATGTGATTTTGGATGTACCCATTGGAACCATTGCAAAAGATGCGGAATCAGGAGAAGTGCTTTTTGAAATTGAGACCGATGGTCAAGAAGTAATTTTGGTCAAAGGCGGAAGAGGTGGACTTGGAAACGACCACTTCAAAACGGCAACTAATCAAGCTCCTCGCTACGCACAACCCGGTGAAGAAGGAAGTGAAGAATGGAAAATTTTAGAATTAAAAGTACTCGCTGATGTCGGTTTGGTAGGTTTTCCAAATGCAGGAAAATCGACGCTTTTAGCTGCCGTTTCGGCTGCAAAGCCAAAGATTGCGAGTTATGCTTTTACGACTTTAGTACCCAATTTAGGAATTGTTTCCTATCGAGATTCAAAGTCATTTATCATGGCTGATATTCCTGGTATTATTGAAAAAGCGCACGAAGGAAAAGGAATCGGTCATCGGTTCTTGAGACACATTGAGCGGAATTCTGTTTTGCTTTTCATGATCGCTTGTGATTCAGATAATATCAAAAAGGAATTTTCAATTTTACTCAACGAGTTGAAAATGTTTAATCCAGAGTTGCTTGACAAGCCGCGAATTTTGGCTATCACCAAAAGCGATTTGATTGATGATGAGTTGAAAGAAATGATAAAATCAGAAATACCTGAAGACGTTACTTCTATTTTTATTTCTTCAGTCACTACTCAAGGAATTACGAAACTCAAAGATTTACTTTGGACTACAATTAATACACCCATTTAAGTTAAACGTTGACAGTTATAGGTTGAAAGTTGAACGAGTTGAACTTTGAACATAGAACTTTCAACTTTCAACTTTCAACTTAATCA
>CALHBQ010000412.1 GCA_937930815.1 uncultured Saprospiraceae bacterium
ATGTATTTTGGAAGGTTTTTCATTTACTATTTAACCATTATAAACTTTCTGAAGCGACAAATTTTTGAACCACAAAAGAAACAAAAGATCACAAAAGATAAATAGGAGCGAACTTTTGTGCCTTTTGTGGTTCAAAACAAAATAATACTAAGGCAACAAAAGTAGCAATCAAAACTGAAAATAGATAAACGGCGGTTTTCCGAAATTCCCAACCATAATTATCAGCGCTACCAAAAAATAATATATCGACCAACGCAGCCATCTTGGGAAATGAACAATATTCATTTGGTGATCATGCTTTCGCATATAACCTTCCCAAATCATATAGGGAACAACCCATAGAAAAAATATTTCCAACACTTCTTTTGAAGGCATTGTAATTGGCGCATAGAAAAACATATTCACGACATATCCGATGGCCGTTTGAATGTCGGGCGACCTGAAAAAGATGGAAGTAAATCCATTGATAATGAACGTTCCGATTATCATGATAGCTGTTAAAAAACGAGTGGAATACAGGCTATCCAAAAACTTAGCGACCGCAGGACTTGCTCGACGTAATGCAGCAGGTATAAAAAGTAATCCATTTATCAGACCAAAAACGATGAATGTCCAGTTGGCACCATGCCAAAATCCAATGGTCATAAATAGAAAAATGACACATAAAAAACTCAAAACCGGACTATGCTTAACTTTTCGAACCATTGGTTTAAACATATAATCTGCAAACCAAGTCGTCATGGAAATATGCCATTTTGACCAAAATTCAGGGATACTTTTTGAAATCATTGGCACCCTAAAATTGGTCATCAATTTAAAACCAAACAACTTCCCTACCCCAATTGCGATATCTGAATACCCAGCAAAATCTGAGTAAACCTGACAAGCAAATAGGATTCCCCCTAATAAAAGTGTAAAAGCAGAAACCTCTGTATAATTGCCAAATATCTGATCGACTACGACTCCGATATTATCTGCAAAAACCATCTTTTTGACAAAGCCCCATAGAATCTGTCGCAAAGCATCAGCTGCAATTTCGGGCGTTAGTTTTTGTCTATCATTTTGAAACTGAGGTAATAATGAAGATGCTCGTTCTATTGGCCCTGCTACCAATTGTGGAAAGAAACTCACATAAGCAAAAAAGTCAACGGCATTATGCGTTGGTTTTAACTCCTTCCGGTAAATATCAATCGTGTAACTAAGGGTTTGAAAAGTATAAAAACTTATCCCAACGGGTAGTATGATATTCAGCGTTGTAACGTTGAGCGGAACACCCACCGAGGCAAACGCTGTCTGAAATTCCGTTATAAAAAAGTCGTAATATTTGAAGACAAAGAGCATCCCCAAATTCACAAACAAACTCAACCAGAGCAACCACTTTGCCTGCTTTTTATCATGAAACTGAGGTATCGTCCTCCCTACCCAATAATCCACAAACGAACTAATAAACAACAACCCTAAAAACCGATAATCCCACCAACCGTAAAAGACATAACTCCCGACGAGGAGCAACACATTCTGCCAATTTCGACGCCCATGCAAGGACCAGTACAGGATGTACATGATCGGGAGGAAGAGGACGAATTCTGTGGAGTTAAATGTCATTTACGTAACGCGGAGCGGTGCTCCGCGACTATGGTTTATTATCTTTGTTAATTAAATTTTAAAAAGCGACTTTCACTGAGCGACATCGCGGAGCACCGCTCCACGTTACGTAGCGGTTTTCGCGGAGCACCGCTCTGCGTTACGTGAGCGATTCGTAGAGCGCTAATGTCTCGCTCGCCGTCTTCTCCCAACTCAATTCAATCGCTCTCAAAAATCCTTTTTCAGAAAATTCTTTTCTTATTTTTTCGTCGAAAGCTAAGAGCGACATTTGAGCCGCAATTTGTTCCAAATCATCTGGGTCAGCAGGGAGGCCGTTGTCTTTTACGATTTCTTTCATGCTACTGTTGTTGCCATAAATTACGGGCGTCATACAGCGCATTGATTCCAAAAGCGGAAGGCCGAAACCTTCATATTTAGAAACATAACAAAAACCAGTAGCCCCCGTCAACAATGCCGATAAATCTTCATCGGGCACATAGCCGATTGCTAAAATATCGGGATGACTGATATTCAATTTTTCTTTCCAACCAGCTTTGCCTGCAAGGACAAATTTGATTTTAGAATCAGGGTATTTTTCTTTTAATTTTAAAAAGGCGTTCAATGTGTTTTTTAGATTTTTTCTGGGTTCTAAAGTAGCGAGCGAAAAGAAGTATTGCTCGCCTACCAATCCGAATTTATCTAACACGAGATTCAATATTTTTTCATCAAAAATATGGTTGAAACGCTCCTCGTCTGCTGCCTCTAAAACAACACTTGTTTTATCTTTTGAAACGCCTGTATCGGCTATCATGTCCTTTCTGGTTGCTTCCGAAACTGTGAGCAAGTGTGCATCTATTTTTTTAAAAAACTGCATCCCATTTTCGGCATTTCGGATATTGGCCTTGAGATGATATTGGGGAAATAATTTATGCGTCATATCATGAATCGTCACCACAAACGGATGGTCTTTCATGAGGCGGAAGTAATGATAATTTTGCGGAAGCGTCACATGAATCAAATCGTACTCTGCGAATACTTTGCTCGATTCGATTAAGTTTTTACGCTCTGTGACGAGGCGGATTGCCAATCTTTGTTTTTCTAAAACTTTACGCGCAGGACTCCATAAATACAATTGTCGAAGTGGATCGTAAACCGCTCCTGGCAACGCGCCTTTAATTTTCGATTTCGTATTTTCAACCCAATTGGGTTTTACTTCTCGGGCACTTATTTTCAAGTCTTGTTGCAATGGAACGATTTCTCCACCAACCAATAAATCAATGTCGAGATGTGTGAATTTGCCTTTTTGTTTTTGCAAATTATCCATCGCTTTGCAGAGTGAAAACACGTAGCGATTGACGCCATCACGATGTTCGTCCACCAATTTTCCAGCTTCAATCAAAATGCGCTTTTTCGGTTTATCCGTCAAATGCATTTTTTTGATAAAGGCTATTTTCTTTTGAAATTCTTCTTCTGAAGCCCAAGTGCCATCGCGATGATAGCCAACCAAATCCATCACTTCTCCATGCTGACTCCAAAAGAGTTCATGCATATCATCCCGCATTTCTTCTTTCCAGGCACCCGATTTTCCTTTTCTAAAAA
Source organism: uncultured Saprospiraceae bacterium (assembly GCA_937930815.1). Lineage (GTDB taxonomy): Bacteria > Bacteroidota > Bacteroidia > Chitinophagales > Saprospiraceae > JAGQWW01. The sequence goes on from CALHBQ010000412.1 coordinate 3,184, forward strand.
ACTTATTGGCGACACCTGAGATTTGCGTTTTCGCACTCACCCGAACGCCGTATGGATTTTTAGATGCTTTTAATTTTTTGAAAGTTGGAAGGTTTTCAGGATTGCCTTTTGGCATCTTCAAAATCTTTCGAAACTTCTCTACCTGCCCTATCGGATCACGCACCAAATCTTCATACCGAATCACTACATCTGCCCGACGAATCCACTGCAACGCATTGACTGACCAACCACCAAAATGCGAACCCTCCGCAGCAATGATGGTCTCCATCATATTTTGCATAAAATCCGTTCCTGGCTTTACGATATCGGCTGTGTGATGTGCCATCGAAACCGTCGCATCACGCCCATCTCTCATCAAATAAACGACTGGAATTTTTGGGTCATTCGGAATGACTTGATCTGGCAAAAGGTGGGTTTTCACCACCGGAAAAGTTTCGTAATTGTCCTCCACACCATACTCCGTTTGCAGGTGAAATTCTGACGAAGGTTGCCCGTAAACATCATTTAAGATATTTCGGGTAAAGGTATTGCCAGAACGTGGAAAAGATGCGAGCCAGATCATTTTTTAGTGGACGGTTGTTATCGGTTTTTATTAAATATTGTGGAATAACACACCCCGTTCCGCGGCGGCGGACCACCCCTCTCAAGAGGGGACTCCAAAACGCTAATCTTTAGTAGTAAAACTTTGAGTGAAGTATTTCCTCTTTTAAAAGTGGAATCTTAAACTCTAAATTTAAGCACTAAAGATTTAAGCGGAGCAGCTCCCCTCTTGAGAGGGGTGGTCCGCCGCGGCGGAACGGGGTGTGTTTCTTTATTTCAATTCATATACTTTCAGCGCAGCGTCATTCACTGCAACCAAAAAATGTTTTTTGCCATTGATGATAATAGGTGCCAAATCGCGCGTATCGCCATTGGCCCAAAAACCAGAATCTATACTTTTCATCGGTTGAAAATTTCCGGTACCATCTCCCAAAAGCACCAAGCCTGTACCTGCATCAATTCTACCGCTTTCGACTTGCATCCCGTAATTATTTCCAACTAAGATGATGTCTTGTTTACCATCATTATTTACATCCTCAATAGCGAATTCGTGTACGGGTGCAACTTGTGCATCCGTCGGTAATTCTTTTTGCGAAAAGCTTCCATTTCCATTATTCATAAAAATAGAAGAAGCGAAAGTTTTTGCTTCTAATTGAAGTGCGCCATCCAATTCTTCTTTAGAAAAAACCTGATCGATTGTTGCGCCATTGTATGGACGATACCGAGGAAATTTCTTTCTCAAATGCGGCAATTGTTTGATGATTTTATCTCTGTTTGGAACGGGGTAATATTTTCCATTTTCGGCCCAAGCCATGACTGGATCGATTTGACTATTGTTGTCATAATCTCTCGCATACATTTTTAATGGAAAGTCTTGCGTTGGTTTGAACCTTGAATTATGTCCCAAGTTTCCAGCAATCAAATCCATATCACCATCACCGTCGATGTCGTTGACAGAGACACAATTCCACCAGCCATTCGAATCATTCAAACCGAAAGCAGCCGTTTTATCAACCAATTTTCCACCTTCCATTTTATATACAGTGATAGGCATCCACTCACCTGAGACGATTAATTCGTCACCTTCTTGTCCGTCGATATTTGCCCAAATGAGGTCGGTGACCATTCCTGTATTTTGGAAATTTGGACCAACTGAAGACGTTACGTCTGTGAACTGACCGCCGTTGTTTTGTAAAATATAACTGTTGGGCGCCATTGGATACTTGCCCGATTTTACACGTCCTCCAACGAACACATCCAAGTCACCGTCTGCATCATAATCGTAGGCAGTGGCACAACTTCCGCTTGTAACGATGGCAGGTAATTTTCCTTTTGTAAAATTGCCATTTCCACCATTGATATACAATCTGTCTTGATAAAGTGCGAATCCATCATTGTGAATATTCCCACCACTGACGACATACAAATCTTTATCACCATCACCATCTGCATCGAAGAAAATTGCTTCCATGTCTTCGGCAGTTTTGTCCCCATCCCAAATGGATTGACTTGCTTTTCTAAAATTACCACCTGCAAATTGTAGATAAAGTGACCCTGAATTTCCAGCTGCACCACCCACATAAAAGTCATCTAATTTATCACCATTCACATCGGCAACGGTAACTTTAGGACCAAGGTTCGACAATTTATGAGGTATCAATCCTTCTCTATTAAAATCAATAAATTCGTTTTCGGTATGTTTGAAATCTACTCCATTTATATTTGCTGCTGCGAATATTTGATTGTTTGTTTTAACAGCAGAAAGGGTACCTGCAACGGCTCGTTTCACATCTGCGTTGATGACTTTATTTGGAGTAATTTGATCTAAAGTGTAGAGTTTCTTACCTGGAAATTCGATTTCCAATTTAGCAGGTGTTTTGTCTTTAAAACCAAAATGAAAAACCTGCTGAACTGAAGAAAGGAAACCACGCGTTGGCGTCATTTCCAAATACTGAGCAGTGCCATCTGTAAAAGTCAAACGTGCTTTTGCACCGAAGCCAGAGCGGTTTGGTTTTTCACCTATCATCTTTACTTTTAACCAGTTGCCTTTGCCTTGTTCAACGGCCATATTTTTGTAAAGTAGCGCAGTTTGATCAACATTATTAATGACGATTTCGAGGTCACCGTCATTGTCCAAATCACCAAACGCGGCACCATTGGACCATGTTTTTTGTACCAATCCCCAATCCGTAGATTTATCTTCGAATTTGAGATTTCCATTATTTTTAAAAATATAGTTTTGTAGCGGTTGAGAAGGAATCATTTTCAAAATCTTTTCATATCGCTCTTGAGTCATAATCCCTCCATTATTGTTAACCTCTTCAACCCCAAAATTCAAATAATCTAAATCTGTTACATCACGTCGATAACCATTTGTGATGAATAGATCTTTATTTCCATCCAAATCATAATCTGCGAAAAGCGAAGCCCAACTCCAATCAGTATTCGACACACCAGAAAAAACACCTACTTCACTAAAGGTATTATCGCCATTATTTACTTGCAAAACATTACGCATCGTTTGATGCATAAAACCATGTTTTACCAATAAACGATACCTATCTTCGAGCATCGTGGTCATCAATGATTTCTGACGATAGTTATCTTCGGCAAGCATATCAAGTGCAATCAAATCAACTTTTTGATCATTATTCACATCGGCAACATCGACCCCCATTGTATGACTGCTTGTGTGTCCAAAGAAGTCTTCTGTTGCTAATTTAAACTTACCATTTTTTAGATTGAGGTATAAAAAATCGGGCATGACGTAATCATTACCAACAAAAATATCTGGGTAACCATCATTATTAAAATCTGAAACCATTGCACTCAGTCCCCAAGCTCGATTAACAATCCCTGCTTCTATTGAGACATCTGTGAACCCCTTATCTCCATCATTTCTGTAAAGGCGATCAGTGTCAAAATTTGACTTTGGATTATTGGACATCACCTTTTCGCCATTCTCTTCCTTGAGCATCATTTTATTCACGGTCTTAAATGCGACTGGGTAATTGAGCATATAAACATCCAAATCACCGTCCAAATCATAATCGAAAAAATTGGCGTGATTAGATGCAGAAGGATCTGCTAAGTTGTACTTCGCAGCAGACTCTACAAAGGTTAGATTTCCTTGATTTAGATAAAGTAAATTTCTTCTTGAAGCATCTTCTTTGATCCCTGTTCGAGTGATGTAAATATCTTGATATCCATCTTGATTGATATCTACAACTGTTACTCCGGTCTTATCCCCTTCTGCTCCTCCAACACCTGCAGATTCTGTAATATCTTTAAACTTGAGATTTCCTTCGTTCAAATATAACTTACAACTCTTTTGTGTTGCTGTAAAGAATAAATCCTCCAATCCATCATTGTTGAAATCAGCAATAGCGACACCTCCTCCATTATAGAGGTATGGGTTTGTAACGATATTACGATCAATATTCTCTTTTAAATCATTGGAAAAAGTAATGCCCGAGGACTCAGGCGAAACGGTTTGAAACAAGGCGTTTGCAGGTGCTTTGATTTCGGCGGTCTTGTTATTCCTTTTATCTGCGCCTTCATTATTACATTGCACTAAAATAAGTACCAACAATGAACACACAATAGTTCTGAGTAGGGATTGCATGGTTATATTTTTAAAGCGGTCTATTTCGTACGATTTAGGAAGTAGTAAGTTGCAGGGGAGCGTTTGTCTAATGACTATTCAGGCTATTTGAGTTGGACGCAAAAGCAAAATAAAATAGCTTAACTAAAATTCAATTTCTTCTTTTGCAGCTCCTCCAATTGAGCACTCCCTTCTTTCAAATTATAAAACTTATTGATTTCAATATTTTCGATTATCGTTTTAGATTTTTCTTTATTTGGCCAAATGACTTCAATGCTTTTCACAATGGTTGCGTCATCCAATCCCATTTCAACTTGCAAAGAATTACCACCAAAACTACTTCCAGTGGATACGTGTTTATGTAAGGTAAGGTTACTGCCATCTGGTTTTTGCGCTATCACTTTTATTCTGGCACCAATAGCGCTTCTATTCGATGTCGTTCCCTCTAATTTGATAGAAATCCAATTTTTTTCGTTTCCGAAAGGGTTCAAAAATAGTGCATCACCAAAAGCATCGCCATCAAAAGCTCCTCCCAAAACACAGAAAATGTCTTGGTCTCCGTCATTGTCCAAATCGCCAAAACCAACTGCATGCCCTTTTTGGATATGACCTACCTCTCCCGAAGTCGTTACGTCCAAAAATCGTTTTCCTTTTGAGTTTATAAACATTTTATTGGGAACGATGGCAGTCAAACTTGGCGCTCCTGTTCCTATATAAAAATCTTCAAAACCATCATTATTTAAGTCTCCATAATTGCAACCC
>CALHBQ010000413.1 GCA_937930815.1 uncultured Saprospiraceae bacterium
CATGGGAAGAGAAAAAGTAAGTATGGGCGGCGTAACAGGAACCGTCGTCGATGGAAAAGTTATTTTCAAAAAAGCATTGCTTGGAAATGCAACTTCAATTATTCTTTGCCACAATCATCCTTCGGGAACTTTGCGTCCAAGTCAAGCAGATATTGATATTACTAAAAAATTAAAAACTGCTGGCAAAACTTTAGATATTAGTGTCGTTGATCATCTGATTGTAAGCGAATTGGGTTATTATAGTTTTGCTGATGAGGGGATGATGTGAATAAATAGCAATTGACGTTATCTATGGGACACCGATTTGACGGATAGAAAATGATTCAAACGGATTTTTTCTTTGGAAAAACTTTTGTGCTCCTTTCGATTCTTTTGCGGGTCAAAAAATTACAAGTCATCCAACGCCTCAATTTCCTGATTAGAAAAAGTATCCGGCATCTGATTTTGATCAACGAAACTACACCAAACGCATTCCTTCTTACTACACCCTTCGTAGAATTCTTGGTTCATTATTTTCTTATAAGTCTCCTTGATGAGGGTGCGAACACGATTCACTTGGTCAGGGGTAAATTTTACTGTTGGATTTAGATAATCTCCATTTTGATCAGGTTCGAGATAAGCGATTTCTGCGGAATCGGCTTTGTAATCTGTATTTTTAAAATTTTCAAAAAGCAGTTTATAAAATACGAGTTGCCGCCAATAATTACCGCCTTCTGGTTTCCTATCGGTTGCTTTTTTGAGACTTTCTTTTTTCGGTTTATTGGTTTTGTAATCGACGACATGGACTCGATTTCCTTCGTGATATTCAACGCGATCTATCACTCCAGTCAAGGGCACGCCATCCACTTCTACGTTGCTGATTCGATACTCTAACTTCACGGTACGATGCCAATTTTTGATATGCGTTCGATAGAAATTTTTCAAATGAAACTTCCCACTTCGAAGTCTTTCTTTGTAAGAATGTTCCGTAAAAAAGCCTCTGAAATAGTAAAGCTCTTTTTCAAAATCAGCAATAAAATCTTTGAGCTTTGGAAAGGTTTTGGTTTTGGAAGCCAACATTTTTCGGAAGAGATTTTCCAATGCCTCATGGACTGCCGTACCATAACTCGCAGACTCTCGTTGCACCGATGGCACCTTCATTATGTGTTCGTAATAAAATCCAATCGGACAATAGATGTAACCATTTAAAGCCGAAACACTCATTTTAAAATCTTCCAAAACTTCTTGAATGACTGCTGGATTGGGTGACTCAATTTTAGTGATTTCAGAATCACTTAATAGAATGGATTGCGCTTCCAAAATGTCTTTTTCCGTCAACGATTTTTGAGTCACTTCCAGTTTTGTACCCTGAAGTATTTCTTCCAAAAAAATCGTTCGTTGCACATCTTTTCCTTTGTTGTTTTGACGGCTGTACGAAAGGTAGAGTTTTTCTTTTGCTCGAGTCATCGCGACATAAAATAGGCGCCGCCGTGCCTCTTCCTCATCTTCAGAAGTGGAATAGGTAATAGTATCAGGCAACGAAAATTGATACTGTGCTCCTCGTTTCGCGGGTTCCCAAAAATCACCCAAACAATCCAAAATAAACACCCGCTGAAATTCCAATCCCTTCGAACCATGAGCGGTCATCAAGTTGACACCTGCTTCTGTTTGAGCAATTTTTTGCAACTCCAAATCAATGCGATTATCGTCCATGCTTTTGAAAATTTCCAAAAGCCGATTGAGGTCTAATTTTGGATTTCGAGCTGCTTCCGCTTTTACAAAATCTAAAAAAGTATGAAGAATTTGCGTCCACTGCGCTTTGTCGGGTTGCTGCAATGCCCACGCCAACAAACCACTTTTATTAAAGAGACTTTCGACCAAGTGAGGCATTGATAATTCGTAACTCTGCGATTGCAATTTTTGAATAATTTGACCTGCATTCAAAATCGAATCAGGTGATTTTACCCCTGCCGCTTTCAATATATCTGCGTCTAAAATCGCTTCTTTCCAGTAATAGTCTTTTTTATCTTTTCTCGCTTTCGCGAAAAAGAGGGACAGGCGGGCGATGTCATTCAAATCGTTTTTCCAAAAAGGAAAATGAAGCATCTTAAATAAATGATGCTCACCCGAAAACGGACTAATTGACTCTGCCAACAAATACTCCAAAATCGTTCGAATCTGACGCACAAAAGGTAAGTCCAAAAGATTCACTTTTTTACGCGTGCTGTATGGAATTCCTTTTTTATTAAAAAGCTCAATGATGTCTTTCGACTGTTTATGTTTGGAATAAATGATGGCAATTTCTTCGAGTGGAAAACCATCGGTTTTCATCTGCTCAATCTGATTCACAATATCAGCGACTTCATGAAATTGAAATTGATATTCCACCACATTTGGTCGAACTGCCAAGTTTGCAAACTCCCGATTTTTGGCAGTCAATAATTTTTCTACCCCAATATCTTCCAACCGATTGGTGATTCGAATTTTATTTTTAGAAATGAGCGTATGCGAGGCATCCAAAATCTGTTGAGAACTTCGATAATTATCACCCAAAATTATGAGCTCCAAATGTGCTTTATACTTCTCGTAATAATCGGTCAGATTCTTCAAACGTGCACCCTGAAATTCGAAAATACTTTGGTCATCATCTCCAACCACAAAGACATTTGGGTTTTCCCAATACTCAATCAATTGACTTAAAATCTCATTTTGAGCGCCATTGGTATCTTGAAATTCATCCACTAAAAAATAAAGATATTGCTCCTGATAATTACGAAGCACCATCGGATTTTTTTTGAATGCTTCCAACGTCCACAAAATCATATCTTGAAAATCATACCGCCGCCACGCATTCATTTTTTCAGAGAAGGCAGGAAATAAATTCGCAGCCGCTCTGAGCAATTTTACTTTTCGAATTTCCTCATCAATTTTATGCTGCTTGAGATCTCCTTTTACATTGGTACCTGATTTTACTTTGTAATGATAAACCTCTCTTTCAGGCAAACTTTTGATGTAAACATCAATCTTACTCGTTAAGAATTGAGGCGACCAATTTTCAGATTTCATTTTAGAAAAAAGGTCTTTCAAATGTGGAATGTAGTAGTAAATATCTGCTCCTCGCCCTTGCTTGAGTGCATGGTCGATGGGCAATTCATCAATCAATTGCTGTAACAACTCAATGCGTTCCAATTCGCTAATCGGCTCTAATTCTTTACGCCCAAACCACTCCAGATTTTCCCGAATCACTCGATTTGAAAAAGAATGAAAAGTATGAATATGCACCCGATGTGCCTCAGGTCCAATAAACTTTATTAACCGATTTCGCATAGAACGAACCCCCGATTCCGTAAAGGTCAGACAAAGAATGTTATGCGGTTGTGCATCCGTTTCCGTCAAAATTTTACCAATACGCGCGGCCAAGATGTGCGTCTTTCCAGTGCCTGGCCCTGCCACTACCAAGACTGGCCCTTCGATAGTTTCTACCGCTTTCCGCTGTGCATCATTGAGCCCATCAATGATTTCCTGAAATGCCTCGTTGTGATCTTGTATGGTCAAAGTTGTGGATAATTTGGGGCTAAGATAGGAAAAGAAGTACAGGCGGAATATCTATTTTGTCTGAGCAACATATATCTTAGGAATAAGCATTTATTATTCATAATAATAAGTTATTTTACGGAATAAAATAAAGTTTTCATCTATGAATTCGATTTTCCAATGTGTCGCTTTTTTCAATTTATCAGTTATGAGACTTGACAAAATTTTAATTTTTTCATTCTTAATGGTTAGTTCAATTGCTTTTTCTCAAGAAAAGGGTAAGAGCAATTTAGATTCTATTTTCTTGAAATTTGATCAAGAACGATATCACATCTTAAAAAGGGAAATTTTAAAAATAGATACAGAACAATCACCTATAAAAGTCGAAAAATTTTATCCTTTTTTAGATTCGAATAACGAGGACTTACGATTGAAAGCAATTCTTATTGTAATGGAGTTGAAGAATCGAAAAATAGCATACGATAGAATTATAAGGAGTGCTTCTACTTTTATAAATAAAAAGGAAATGGCTGGAATAGTAAATTCCTTTTCACGAGCACGTGATTTGTGGTTTGCTCCGTTTGTAGGAATCCAATTAAGAAATCATCCAGATGAAGAAACGAGATATCAATCAGTTGAATACTTTAATTTTAACCCTGATTCATCTAATGTGAAATTTTTAATTCCAGGAGTTAGAGATACTTCAACTCGAGTATCAAGTAGAGCAGCTTGGATATTAGGAACAACAGGTCATAAAAGTGCACTTCCTACCTTATTCGAATTGGTTGTTGATACAAGTTTTCATGATCGAGTAAACGCCATGGGGGCAATTACTAATATCAAATCGAGTGAAACTTGCGAGTACTTGGAAAAAGCCTGGTTGATGCCAGAATTTTTTGAATTTAAATCTAAAATATTGTCGGCTACTGGAAAACGAAAATGTACTAATTTTGAGGATACACTATTTTATTATCTTGGAAAACCTGAGCATGAGTTTCAAGAAGTCGCAGAAAATGCACTCTTGAGAATGGAGAGTATGCGATTTTTTGATAAAATGATTGACCAGCTAGCGGTAGATTCCCTTTTTGATAAATCTTTGGAAAATGTTACAAATCTTTATTCTGCACTTCAAGGAAAGAAATTCATTCCATTTGAAAATAAAATTGATTTTTTTGAAGAAAAAGAAAAAAGTAAAATAACAGAAGCTGTAAAAAACTACTTTTTACGTGAAAAGTTAAGAGAGGAAGTCTCCCAAAAAAATATTTGGCATATAGCAAAGAGGAAGGATTGTTTATTTATTGTTGTTTCTTATGAAATGCATGGTTATATGTTCTTGATTTACCCACCAAAAAATTATTTTATTTATAGTTTAGGATCTTACGTAATTTAAATTATAGAGGTATTTATATTTACTCCCAAATAAAATCCATGCTTCTAAACAAAATAAAAAACCTCGCAGACAAAAATCACCCAGAAGTGGTAAAACTGCGTCGTCATTTACACCAACACCCCGAACTTTCTTTTCAAGAAAAAGAAACAGGAAAATACGTTTCTGAAATGCTAAAATCATGGGGCATTCCTAACAAAAGAGGAATGGCAGGTCATGGTGTGGTTGGTATTTTAAAAGGAAAAAAGAAAAACAATAACATCATCGCCTTGCGTGGTGATATGGATGCTTTGCCTATTTTGGAAGCCAATGAGGTAGCGTATAAATCAAAAAATGAAGGCGTGATGCATGCCTGTGGGCACGATGTTCATACTTCTTCACTACTTGGTGTAGCGAAGATTTTAAACGAACTCAAAGATGAATGGGGCGGAACGATTAAGCTGATTTTTCAACCAGGAGAAGAGACCTTGCCAGGTGGTGCATCCATCATGATAAAAGAAGGTGTTTTAAAAAATCCGGCACCAACCAAGATACTCGGACAACACGTTCATCCACCACTTGCGGTAGGAAAAATAGGCATGAAAGCAGGTCAATACATGGCCTCTGCCGATGAGATTTATGTTTCTGTAAAAGGTCGAGGAGGACATGGGGCATTGCCGCACGATTGTATCGATCCAGTTGTAGTGACTTCTCAAATTGTGATTGCTTTGCAGCAAATCGTCAGTCGATACAGTAATCCAACGACGCCAACGGTTTTGACTTTTGGAAATATTGCTTCCACAGGCGGTCGCACCAATGTCATTCCCAATGAAGTAAAACTCGAAGGAACTTTCCGAACCATGGACGAAAAATGGCGAAAAGAAGCGCATCGTAGAATGAAAAAAATAGCAGAAATGACGGCCAAAGGAATGGGCGCCACCTGCGATTTTGATATTAAAGTTGGTTATCCGTTTTTGGTCAATCATGAGGAGTTGACTGCTCAAACTCGCGCTCATGCGATTGAGTATTTGGGTAAGAAAAATGTAGTTGATTTACCGATTCGAATGACAGCAGAAGACTTCGCTTTTTTCTCACAAAAAATTCCAGCGACTTTTTATCGTTTAGGTACGGGGAATAAGAAGCGTGGTATTACTTCACCCGTTCATACCAATACTTTTGACGTAGATGAAGATTGTTTGAATTTAGGGCCGGGTGTGATGGCTTGGTTGGCAATTCGTACCTTGGGGAATTGATTTGTAGCACAGTTTGTAGTACGATGTGTACTTCGAGCGCAGTCGAGAAGCACAAAAAGCGAAGAGCTGTTTTTCATACTTCCGTTCTCGGCTTCGCTCGAACTACTATTTTCTTGTACTTCAATTTGACACTTGTTCTTGAACTTTATAAAATGGCTATTTCAAAAATAAATACGGCGGACTTAACTGAAGGCATCCTCAAAGGTGATAGGATTCGTCTGAGTAGAGCAATCACTTTGATTGAGAGTACGAAACCTGCCCATCAAGAATTAGCACAACAAATCATTGAAAAGTGTTTGCCACATGCTGGTAATTCGATTCGAGTAGGAGTGACGGGAACACCGGGAGTGGGCAAGAGTACTTTTATTGAAGTAATGGGTTCTCATTTGGTTGAAAAAGGAGAAAAGGTGGCTGTTTTGGCAATTGACCCAAGTAGTCAAATGAGTCGTGGAAGTATCCTCGGTGATAAAACGCGGATGGAGAAATTGGGCAATCATGCTTCGGCATTTATTCGCCCAAGTCCGGCAGGGAAAACGCTCGGTGGTGTTGCTCGCAAAACCCGCGAAACAATTATTTTATGTGAAGCGGCAGGTTTTAACAAAATTTTTGTAGAAACTGTAGGCGTTGGACAGTCTGAAATAGCAGTGCACTCTATGGTTGATTTTTTCTTGCTGTTATTGTTGCCCGGTGCAGGA
>CALHBQ010000414.1 GCA_937930815.1 uncultured Saprospiraceae bacterium
AAAAAGAGCATGGAAATATGGTAAAACAGTTCCTGAAATTGCAAAATCAATCAAAGTTGGGATGGTAAAAGAAGGGATGCCTGCTTTTGGCGATTCCTTTTCTGAACAAGAAATTATGGATATGTCTCGATACATCCGTTCTGGAATTGATACTTATGAATCTTACTTGTTTGAAGAGCAAAATTCTTCTACTGTTGTTTTTGAAACGAGTGCAGGGAAGATGCGAGCAGAAGTAGTTTTTGAAAAAGCGGACATTCCGTGGGGCATGGCTTTTTTGTCGGATGGAAAAATGTTGGTTTCGGATAGAAAAGGAGATTTGTATATGAAAATCGGAGAAAACGTGGCTCAAATAGACAACGTTCCAGAAGTAGTTTTTAATGGGCAAGGTGGCTTGATGGATATCGAACCACATCCTAATTATAGTCAAAATGGATGGGTCTATTTTAGCTACACTAAACCTGATCCAAGTGGTTCTGATAAAATGACAACCGCTGTTTTTCGTGCTAAAATTCCTAAAACATCATTGACTGAAATCGAAGAGGTTTTTGAAGCATTGCCCTATCTCCCAACTCAATATCACTATGGAAATCGGATGGAATTTGATAATGATGGATTCCTTTATCTCACCGTCGGAGACCGAGGCAAACGAGATGATAACCCGCAGTTTTTGAATAATCATTGTGGGAAAGTGCATCGCATCAACGATGATGGTAGCATTCCAGCTGACAACCCTTTTGTGAATGAAGAAGGGGCGATGAAGTCCATTTTTTCATACGGTCATCGCAATCCGCAAGGCTTGGTTATTAATAAAGAAAATGGAACGATTTGGGAACATGAACATGGCCCACGTGGAGGAGATGAATTGAATATTATTAAAAAAGGTGAAAATTACGGTTGGCCATTGATTTCCTATGGTATCAATTATAGCGGAACCACTTTTACAGATAAAACCACTGACCCTAAGTATAAAGGCCCTGAAACTTACTGGGTTCCCTCCATCGCTCCGTGTGGTATGACGATGGTGACAGGTGACAAATATGGTGATTGGAAAGGTGATTTGTTGGTCGGTTCTTTACGATTTGATTACGTTGCAAAGGTAAGCGTTAAAGACGATGTGATTTTCGGAGAAGAAGAACTCTTCCCAAAAATTGGTCGAGTCAGAAATGTTGAAATGGGATTGGATGGATTTATTTATGTGGCAGTTGAAGGGAAACCGGGGAAAATTTATCGGATGGTTCCGGTTGAATGATATATCACCGACGCGTACTTCGAGCGAAGTCGAGAAGCACGAGCACGGAGAACCTAAACTTCAAATTAACTCCTGATTTTCATTTATTCCTACATTTACCGCGTGATTGATAATCAAAAATTAGCAAGGCTCAATAAGCAACTCTCTGGCGAATTATTTTATGATAGTTTAATGAGAACACTGTATGCAACTGATGCATCCGTCTATCAAGAAATGCCTTTGGCAGTCGCCTACCCAAAAGATGAATCGGATATCAAAAAACTGATTGCTTTTGCTACAGAAAATAAAACTTCTCTCATTCCTCGTACGGCGGGAACATCTTTGGCCGGTCAATGTGTTGGCAGTGGCATTGTAGTTGATGTCTCGAAGCACTTCACAAAGATTTTAGAATTCAATAAAAAGGAAGCTTGGGTGCGGGTGCAGCCTGGAGTTGTTCGGAATGAATTGAATGCCTTTTTGAAACCACATGGTTATTTTTTTAGTCCGATTACAGCCACTGCGAATCGAGCAATGATTGGTGGGATGGTAGGGAATAATTCATGTGGAACGACCTCTATTGAATATGGAGCGACACGTGATCACGTTCTACAATTGAAAACAATTTTGAGTGATGGTTTAGATGTTGTTTTTGAAGAAATTGATTTAGAAAATTTTCATAAAAAATTGAAAATCAATACTTTAGAAGGAAAAATCTATCAACAGATATTTGAAGAATTAGAAAAAGAAACCAATCAAAAAAACATCATTGAGGAATTCCCTAAACCATCAATTGAACGAAGAAATACGGGGTACGCTGTAGATTATCTTTTGAAAAGTGAACCCTTTTTAGAAAAGAAAACGCCTTTTGATTTTTGTAAATTGCTTTGTGGCTCAGAGGGAACGTTGGCTTTTACGACGGAAATAAAATTGCATCTCGATCCGTTGCCTGCTCCGTTTGAGGTGGTGGTGGCTGCTCATTTTGATTCTATTAATGAGAGCATGAGGGCGACGCAATTCGCCATGAAACATCAACCTTCCAAATGCGAGTTGATGGACAAAATTATTCTCGACTGTACGAAAGAAAATATCGAACAAAACAAAAATAGAGACTTCGTTGAAGGTGATCCAAAAGGGGTTTTATTGGTAGAGCTCAGAGGCGAAACTATCGAGGAAGCAACTGCCAAAGCAGATAAATTAATTGCCGATTTCAAATCGAAAAAAATCGGTTATGCTTTTCCAAAAATATTGCCTCCAAAAACAAAAGGTGTTTGGGAATTGAGAAGTGCTGGACTTGGTTTGCTGGCCAATATTCCAGGTGATAAAAAAGCGGTTGCCTGCATTGAAGACACCGCCGTAGCATTAGAGGACTTGGAAGATTACATCGAAGAGTTTGAAGAAATCATGAAAGGCTTCGGTCAGCAAAGTGTTTATTATGCACATGCAGGAGCAGGAGAAATTCACCTCAGACCCATTCTAAATTTAAAAGAAAAAAACGACGTTGAAGACTTTTATAAAATCAGTGAAGCTTCCGCAAAATTGGTAAAAAAATACAAAGGTTCACTCAGCGGAGAACATGGTGATGGCCGCGTTAGAGCTGCTTTTTTGAAGTTGATGGTCGGCGAAGAAAATTACGAACTGTTCAAACGCATTAAAAAGACTTGGGATCCAAATCAAATTTTTAACCCAGGAAAAATTGTTGACGCCGCTCCAATGAATGAGCAATTACGTTACGAACCCGACCAACAAACGCCTGATTTTCAGACGATTATGGATTTTTCAGAGACAGGAGGCATTCTTCGTTTAGCTGAAAAGTGTAATGGCTCGGGGGATTGTAGAAAGTTGCCTTTGAGTGGTGGAACGATGTGTCCAAGTTACCAAGCGACTCGAAATGAAAAAGACACGACGCGAGCGAGAGCAAATACTTTACGCAATTTTTTGACTAAAAATGTGGGCGACAATCCATTCGATCATGAAGAAATAAAAGAGGTAATGGACTTATGTTTGTCTTGCAAAGGATGCACTTCTGAATGTCCTTCCAATGTCGATATGTCGAGTCTAAAAGCAGAATTTCAACATCAATATTACAAAACTAATGGAGTGCCACTGAGAGCAAGAGCTTTCGCGAATATCAATTCGTTGAATTCGCTTGGAGCAATTTTTCCGTCAATGACTAATTTCTTTTTGGGCAATCAATTGACTGGTTCTTTATTAAAAAAAATACTCAAGGTCGCGCCTGAAAGAGACTTGCCAAAACTACAGAAACAGACCTTTCGAAATTGGATAAAAAACCATTCCTTCAAAAAAGAAGCTCACCAAGAGGTCTATCTTTTTGTGGACGAGTTTACCAATTTCAATGACACTTCTGTTGGGATGGCTGCCTATAGATTGCTTTCACATTTGGGTTATAAAGTTTTGACAATCGAACATCCTGAAAGTGGTCGTGCCGCGATGTCAAAAGGACTTTTAGAAAAAGCACAAAAATGTGCACAACAAAACGTCGATATTTTCAAAAATATAGTCTCGGAAAATACGCCACTCATTGGTTTGGAACCCTCTGCGATTTTGAGTTTTAGAGATGAGTATCCACGTTTGATTAAAGAATCAGACAGAGCAACCGCCAAAGAACTCGCAAAAAATACTTTCACAATCGAAGAGTTTTTAGCTGTGGAATTTCAAAAAGGAAAATTTGACAATTCCTTTTTTACAAAAGAAAAAAAAGAAATTCTATTGCATGGTCATTGCCACCAAAAAGCATTGTCGAGCGTAGATCATTCTGCGTGGCTCCTTTCAATTCCTGAGAATTATAATGTCGAAATTATTCCTTCTGGCTGTTGCGGGATGGCGGGCTCATTTGGTTATGAAGAAGAACATTATGACGTCAGTATGAAAATTGGAGAAATGGTTTTGTTCCCTGCTGTTCGTAAATCTAAAGACACTGATATCATTGCTGCACCAGGAACGAGCTGCCGTCATCAGATTTTTGATGGAACGAAACGTATGGCAAAACATCCAGTGGAGATATTG
>CALHBQ010000415.1 GCA_937930815.1 uncultured Saprospiraceae bacterium
GCTATCATCGGGTCTTCTCCTTTTTCAACCAAACCACCTGGTACTTCGATGGTATCTTCCTCGATTCCGAATCGGAATTGACGCACCATAACCACTTTTCCGTCTTTGGTAATTGCTAAAACATTGGCGGCATCTCTCGAATGCATGACGACCATTTTTTCTTCTTTTCCAGTTCGTTTATTAAGGTAGAAATCGAATCTTCCCTTGAATAATTTGAGGTTTATGGTTTCTCCTCTTTTGAGCAATTTCCAAAACTTATGTTCTTTAGCCATTTTATTTATTTGAAGCGCAAAGGTAATTTTTGTAATTATGAACACATAATTAAGTGTTCTGCGCTCTGATCTGGTTTGTTAAACGACTTTTATCGTTTTAGTTCAATTCTTAAATTTACAATGAAGTACTTTTGGGTAACACCTAAAATTCCTGCTTAAAATGAAAACCTTTCCTCAACTATTTTAAAAGCAGAATTTAATGAAATCCGTAATTCAACTCTTCTTCGTTATTTTCCTTTTGGGAAATACGACCCAACTATTTGCTCAATTCGCAACGCAATCACAAATAGCAAAAGATTATCTCAAAATCCAAGCTTCCGAATGGGGCTTAGAGGAATCTGACCTTGTTGAACTGCATTTGCAAGATGCTTATCAAGATAAAAAAAATGGGGCGACCTATCTATATTTTGTCCAGCGTTACAATGGAATTCCAATCAATAATGCAATTTTCAACGTCGTTCTTTCCAAAGAACAAAAAGTTGTGAATGCTGGTAATCGCTTGGTTACTAACATTGTTAATAAAGTAAATACTACTCAAACTACCATTCGCCCTACTGAGGCGATTCTGGCTGCTGCTCAACATTTTGAAGTTGAAGCACTTGCAGCCAAAGCCAATCCTATTTTAAAAGAAGAAAAGAAATCGAATGATTTTATTTTTGAAAAAGGTGGTATTTCAAATTCAGATATTCCAGTAAATCTAACGTACCAGTTGACAAAAAAAGGTCAATTGAATTTGGCTTGGAATCTTTCGATTGATATGATTGAAAATGCGGATTATTGGAGTGTAAGAGTGGATGCGACAACAGGTGAGGTGATTGACCAAAACAACTATACGGTTTATTGTAAATTTGGCAGTGGCCCACATCTCGCACCACAAGAAGGTTGTGAACATATTCATCACACAAAAGAAGAAACATTGCCCGTTGCGACAGCGGCAGGAGGTTCTTACCGAGTTTTTGAGTTACCGTTGGAAAGTCCAACACATGGAATGTCAACATTGGTGATTGCTCCTGAAGACTCATTGGCATCTCCTTTTGGATGGCATGATGTAGATGGAGAAGATGGCGCAGATTATACCATTACCAGAGGAAATAATGTTCATGCATATTTAGATGTAATAGCCGATAACAGCTCTCAAGGTGATGAGCCAGATGGTGGAGCAGATCTAATTTTTGATTATCCATACGACTATACAATTGAACCAGCAGAATTGAGAGATGCAGCAGTTACAAATTTATTTTACATGAACAATATGATGCATGATATTACCTATCAATATGGATTTACAGAAGAGGCAGGTAATTTTCAGGTAAACAATTATGGTCGTGGAGGAAGAGGAAATGACTATGTATTTGCAGAGGCACAAGATGGTAGTGGCGAAAATAATGCAAATTTCTCTACCCCTGTTGATGGTGGAAATGGACGTATGCAGATGTTTCTTTGGAATACTAATTCCAATCTTCTTTATTTGGAAGGTAACGGTGATATCACAGGTTGGTACTCAACTGGTTCTGCTGGCTATGGCCCAAGGGTAGATGAAAATACGATGATTAGTGGGCAGATAGTAGAAGCAATTGATCCATTTTTCGCGCCAAGCGAAACAGATGGCTGTGAGGCAATTTCTAATAGTAGTGAAATAGCAGGTAAAATAGCTTTGGTCGATAGAGGTGGCTGCTTTTTTGAACAAAAATCATTGAATGCAGAAGCGGCTGGTGCGATTGCAGTTATCATCTGTAATTTTGCAGAAGATGCGAATGCATTAGGTGGCGCTCCAATTACTGGAGAACCTACGATTCCTACTATTTCCCTCGGAAGTAGTGATTGCGCATTGATTCGTCAATATTTGCATGAAGGGTTTGAAGCAACAATAATGCAACGGCCAAATAATGGTCCAGCCGAAGTTGATGCTGATTTTGATAATGGAATCATTGCACACGAATATGGACATGGAATTTCTAATCGTTTGACTGGTGGCCCAAGTCAATCAGGTTGCTTAGGTAACGAAGAGCAAATGGGAGAAGGTTGGAGTGACTTTTTTACCATGATAACTACTGCCAAAGCGTCTGATAGAGAAACGCCAAGAGGTGTAGGAACTTTTGCAGAAAAAGACGATATCGAAGGAAAAGGAATTCGCCCTTTTCCATACTCTGTTGATATGGGTATCAATCCTTTGACTTATGAAGATGCTTCACAGTTGAGTATTCCGCACGGGTTAGGATCTGTTTGGTGTACGATGCTTTGGGATTTGTATTGGGCAATGGCTGATGAGCATGGTTTTGATGCAGATGTAAAATATGGAACTGGTGGTAACAATATGGCGATTGCTTTGGTGATGGAAGGAATGCGTCAACAACCATGTAGGCCTGGTTTTGTAGATGGAAGAGACGCTATTTTAGCAGCGGATAGATTGCTTTACAACGGTGATAATCAATGTTTGATTTGGAATACATTTGCTCGACGTGGGCTCGGTTTTGATGCTGATCAAGGAAGCACTGATATTGTAGGTGATAATAAAGAAGATTTTGAATCAATGCCTTCTTGTGTGAAGGAATTGAGAATAGCAAAAACTTCTACGCCATTGGCAAATGCAGGGGACGAAATCACAGTAACCCTAACCATTTCAAACAATAAAGATGAACCTGTAACTGGTGCGGTCATAGCAGATGAATTACCAGCAGGACTTACTTTTTCAGGTGTTGAAAATATTACTGGAATAGATGCTTCATTGATAAATGTAAATACAAGCAATGCAGGAGTGGTATCTTTTGAATTGGTTGCGGATGAAAGTATCCCTGCTAATACAGAAGTGGTAATAGCTTACAATGCCATGACAGATCCTGATCAATTTTCCATCCAAATGTACTTGGATGAGGTGCCAGATAATTCTAATGCGACTCAAGATAAATGGTTGATCGGTATTCAAAGTGATCCAGATGAGAGTCCAAATATTTGGGGAATTTCTGATGAAGATTCAAACGGTGACGGTTGGGCATGGAGAGTGGATGATCATACAGAGGACACTCGTCAATTATTATTATTGGCTGAACCAATTTCTACACAAGGAAGGCAACCAGTTTTGAGGTTTTATCACCGATATGAAACCTATATTGGTCAGCATGGAGGTGTAGTTGAGTTTTCTGATGATGGGCTTCGTTTTCAAAATATGCCGGATGCTTTTTTTAGAAATGGATACACAGGTTTGTTAGCTTATCAGGCATTTGTTGAACCATATTTAGCTGCGTTTTCAGGAAA
Source organism: uncultured Saprospiraceae bacterium (assembly GCA_937930815.1). Classification (GTDB taxonomy): domain Bacteria; phylum Bacteroidota; class Bacteroidia; order Chitinophagales; family Saprospiraceae; genus JAGQWW01. The sequence goes on from CALHBQ010000415.1 coordinate 3,525, forward strand.
GAGTGACGAATTTGTAGGGTCTTATTTAGATTTGAGTAGTTTCAACGGTAGAGATGCTTACGTGCGTTTTCGCTTTGGGACCAGAGATATTACCGAAATTACGGGATTGGCATTTGCGAGCTATTTTGATAATGCGAATAGTGGTGATGGCTGGTTTGTAGATGATTTTGAAGTAATGGATATGTTTAATTATGATGGAGAAGTTTGTGTCACTACTGCAGAAGGCGATAATCTATGTACGAAAGCTCCAAGCAGAGGAACGATTATTGAATCTCAGATTTTCTCTTCTGTTCAAACATTAGAAGATGGTTCAGAATTGTCAGTTTATCCGAACCCTGCAAGCGGAACGATTCATCTTTCTTTTGATTCTAATGCGAAACGCGAAATCGAAGTAAAAATATTGACCATTGACGGTAAAATCATGCAATCACAACGCATGAATATTTTTGAAGGAAAACAAACCTTCGGCCTCAATGTAGATGATTTTTCTGCTGGATTTTATATCGTCCATATCCAATCAGAGGATGGAGTTATTACAGAAAAAATTGTGATAGAGTAACATAGCAAAACGGTTTGCTGGCTCTAAGCCATCCGCCCGTTTATATTGTTCAAGGACTTAAAAACAAAAAAAGCTGCTCGGAAATCGAGCAGCTTTTTTGATTCGACAGTACGATTATTTTCTTTTAGAAAAAGTATAATAATACTCCCCTGGATAGTTTTCGTAAAACCCTTCGAGTAAGACTTTATCTTTTGCTTCTTTGAGTGCTTCGACAGTCTCTTTCAAATTTTTCACTCGAACATCATTTACTTTCGTGATGATATAGTCGGGATCCATTTCTGTTCTTTCAATTTTACTGCCTCGGTAGATGCTAATTACTTTCACACCTTTCAATGGCACGCGTCGCTCTTCGGAAGGCGCTAAATCGCGCAGCTCAAAGCCTAACTCCAATAAAAATTCATCGCGATGATTGGCAGACATAGCGATAGAGTTATTTCTATTTTTAAGGGTAATTTTTGTTCGAGCCATCTTCCCTTTTCTGTAATACTGAACCGTAATCATATCTCCTGGGCGAAACCCACCGATTTGCTCTTGCAACTCAGGCATCGTGCTTGTTTTTTTACCATTAATATTGACAATTACATCACCTGGCTTCAATTTCGCCAAATCAGCACTACCACCTTTCGTAACTTCTTTGATGTGAACACCTTCCACAGAAGGTAGCTTGAGAGACTCTGCCAATTTATTGTCGATTGGTTCGATATTTACACCTAAGATCGCTCGCTGAACTTCTCCATATTCGCGCAAGTCATTAATTACTTTACTTGCCAAATTAGAAGGCACCGCGAATGAATAACCTTCATATCTTCCAGAACGCGTAATGATAGCAGTATTGATTCCAATCAAATCTCCAACTGAATTTACAAGCGCTCCACCACTGTTTCCAGGGTTTACCGCTGCATCCGTTTGAATAAATGATTCAATCGTATAATCACCTTCCAAAATATTGATATTTCTACCCTTTGCACTTACAATACCTGCCGTTACAGTTGATTCCAAATTGAAAGGATTACCAACAGCAAGTACCCATTCTCCGACACTTAATTTATCGGAATTTCCAAAACCTAAAAAAGGAAGATCGGTTGCTTTTATTTTAAGCAAAGCTAAATCTGTCGATGGATCAGTACCGATAACTTCAGCTACAAATTCGCGCTTATCGTTTAGAGTGACTTCGATTTTATCACCATCATCTATTACGTGGCGATTGGTTACAATATATCCATTTCTGGAAATAATAACGCCCGAACCAGTTGATGCGCCATAATTGCCACCACTCCAAAAATAATCACTTTTTTCGGTCGCTTTGATATTGACAACGGTAGGTGTAACGGCCTGAGCTGCATCCACAAAATTCGGATTTGCTGCGTTGGTAGCAGTACCGTATTTTACTTTTTTTACGATTTCTTCTGGATAGTTGAAATCAACTTGTTTAGCAGGAAGCGTTTCTTTGATGAGAATTTTTTGTGGCTCTTCGACCATTCTATAAACAAAAATGGCGAGCAAGGCACTGACAAAAGAGGTTATTGCGATTAAACCTAAGTTTTTCATACATCGTCGGGATTAATTGAGCTTTCTTAACTTTGCGTTTCGCAAAAAACGAATAACTCAATGGGTTTATATTTTTTAAGGCTACCACAAAGTAATCCTTCTAATGTTTAGAATCTATTATTGGGTAGTATTTAAGAGTATATTTAGTTTTATTTATGAAGTTGTTTAACTAACTTCTTCGGTGAAAACCATTCGCACTTAAGTTGAAACGCCTAATATAATTTTGAGTTGTGTAACTTTTAAAAAATTGATAAAATATTATCATGCCGAGTCAAAAAGAAAAGCAAGATATGGAACGCCTATTCCCAAAGCAAGAGTATGTTGGGAATATTTGGGGTTGGCGAAACTCTTTTATCTCACTGGGGATTATCGTCTTTTTCGCCTGTTTGATGTACTACCGTCATCATTACGTAGAACCATTGGAGCAGCGAACAGATCTTTTTCCTTCTCCCGAAAACGTAATTAAACCCGCTGCAAAAGAGGAGGACGCAGTGGACACTTTAAAAATGAATTAGAAATGAAGATACCTTTTGAGAAATATCAAGGAACGGGTAATGATTTTATTTTAATCGATCAACGTAAGAAGAAATACTTAACTCGAAAAGATGTGAAAATCATTCGCCAGATGTGCGATAGGAATTTCGGTATCGGAGCAGATGGTCTAATTTTGTTACAAAAGAAGAAAGGCTTTGATTTTGAAATGATCTATTTCAATGCGGACGGAAACGAAAGTTCGATGTGCGGTAATGGAGGGAGATGTATTTCTGCTTTTGCACATAAATTAGGCGTTTTTGAAAAGACCGCTTCTTTCCTCGCTATCGACGGGCCACACGAGGCCAAGGTGAAAAAGAAAAACTGGGTAGAACTCAAAATGAAGGAAGTAGATAAAGTGGCTCAAAACAATGGTCATTTTGTTTTAGATACTGGCTCTCCACATTATATCACTTTCGTAAAAAAGGCAGATAAAGTTGATGTTAAAAAAGAAGGTAGCGCCATCAGATATAGTCCAACTTTTAAAAAAGAAGGTATAAATGTAAATTTCGTTGAAGAACTAAAAAAAGGTATAAAAGTCGTAACCTACGAACGAGGTGTAGAAAACGAAACACTCTCTTGCGGTACCGGCGTGACTGCTGCTGCAATCGCTTATGCATTAAAACAAAAAGACGCCTCCAAATTTAAAATTCCAATCCAATCCAAAGGCGGGAAATTGGAGATGAAATTTGAGAAAAAAGGGAATCTGTTCAAAAATATATGGCTTTGCGGGCCAGCAACGTATGTTTTTAAAGGAATTTTCGAAAAATAATTTCTCGATTAAAAGGCTGTTATTCAGATGGTTATATATTTTTTTGAATAAAATTGTTAACTTTTTTTAGGGTACATCAAACTAATGCCTGTCTTTTAGGTGTCTGTTGAATAGCAACGACTTTTGGGTTTTAGAAATAAATAATCTACACATTTGAGTTGCCCTTTTTCCTTTTGACTGCGTTAAAAAATATTCCCATAGCTTAGGCTATGAAAATATTTTTTGCCTTCTCAAAAGAAAATATTGCTGCCTCAAATTTGCGCATCTTATTTTTTTCTAAAACCCATAATTAAAAATCAATCAAGATTTTAAAGGCTTTTTGAAAAAAGTAATTGATGAATTGTTCATCATTTGCCCTGCCTGAACTTTGATTATTACTAACTTTTTAAACCTGTTTACAATGAAATTTTTGAAATCATTTGCTGTTTTATTTCTTGCCCTATCTTTTGCTTCTTGTGATGATATTGTAATCGATCTTCCGACAAATAGCGACCTTGCCGACACCAAATGGGAACTGGTAAGCTTCATCGTCGAAGATGCTGACGGAGCCAACGAAACCATTGGCGATATGGATGCTTGTGAATTGGATAATGTTTTAGTTTTCAACGATGATAGTACTTTTGCTTTTGATGAAGGGTTGACTAAATGTGATATTGATGACCCACAAATTCAAGACGGAGGTATTTACATACTTTCGGAAGATCAAACTGGATTGCTTTTGACGATGGAAGATGAAGTCACTGGAATGGAAGTTTTAGAATTGAGTGAAACAACTTTGAAATTACAAGTTGATGAGTCTGAAGATCCAAATGAAATTTCAATTTGCACCATGACTTTTATTCCTTATGTTGAATAGAATCCATTTTAATAAATTGACTATCACCTGACTTTTAAAAGTTGCCAACTCTATGAAGTTGTTTTAGGATGGAATTTAGAGGCGAAAAATTGAGATTGAAGGTTCTGATGAAGTCAAATTTTCAATGCATAGCATCGCTATGGATTTAAAATTTGACAAAATCAGGTTCTTTAAGATCGGTTTTGCAGCTTAAAATCTATTCTTAAATAACTTCAAAACTGGAGTTGGCACTTTTGTGTTTCTATACAGTAAGCACCATCTTTGCCCAATGAAAAAAAATTGTCTTTTCTTTCTTGTTTTATCTATGTTCTATGGCTGCTCTATGGTCATTGATGTACCACGTCCACCCAAAGTTCCTGAATTGGTTTTATTTGCAACAATGGATCAGCGTAAGGTTGATGTATTTGTAACAGAAACAACTAGTCCACAAGAACCAGACTTGGTAGATGGTATAGATGATGTCATCGTGAAAATTGAAGGACCAGATGGTAATATTGTCGGCATTCCCAATATTCAAGATGGGTATTATTACATTACTTTCTTTCCAGAAAGTGGTAAACAATATATCTTGACTGCTGAAAAAACTGGATTTAAAACAGTAAGGTCAACTGCAGTTTTGCCTCCACCAGTCGATATACTTTCATTAGAAATTGAGCTTTTGGATTCAATTAGATTGGATAGCCAAAGGGTTCGATTTTTCTATCAATTTGACATTCAATTGGAAGAGCAAAATGATGAAATCGAATTTTATGAAGTGAATAGTATTTTTCCAGCGAAGGTTTTACTTGATTCCATTATTCGAGATGGTGTGAGATATCCTGACATTTTACCAGTACAAAATGCCAATACAATTGAATTGGATGATAGAGGAAATTTTTTTGTGTCTAATATTGATAGTAGTAGAATTTCGTTTGGGGGAGCATTTGATTTAGCCAAAGGCGAATATTTAAAAAAAGTGCAAATCGAAGTCAAGTCATCCAATGCAGAAAATTATGAATATGCTAACTCTCTTGTCAATTTAAGAAGTTATAATGATGGTGAACTGATTACCGTAAATCCAGTTGAGCTTTATTCAAATGTTGAAAATGGAAAAGGCTTTTTCTCTGGAGTTCAAACAGATACCATTAGCAAAAGAATTCCACGCTAAACTTTATTAAAATCATATAGTCAAAAGGGTGAGATTAATAGAATTTCTATAGTTTTTAATAGAAAAAGTGAACTAAAAGAACGGGAGCTGTTTATGTTTGCACTCCTTTTGTAAAAGGTTGATTTTCAGAAAATTACAGGTATAAAATTAAAATTTATAAAATGCGCCCGACACATTTATTTATTCTCCTGTGGAGTCTTTTTGCCACAGCGAGTTTTGCTCAGGATAAGTTTACACTGAGCGGAGTACTCACCGATGGTGAAAACGGTGAAACGCTTATTGGAGCAACCGTTTATGTTGCCGAAATTGGAGAAGGAACCACTACAAACGAATATGGATTTTATTCGATTTCGCTCCCTGCCAACCAACCATTTCAGGTAGAATTTAGTTACATCGGTTTTCAAAATTCAACACGTGAAATCAATTTATCTGCCGACCAAAAAATGGATATCGGATTAGGAGAAGGACTTGAATTACAGGAAGTCGTTGTGAAAGCGAATTCGTATCAAGAACAACTTCGGTCAACGGAAATGAGTGTTGAGCAAATTTCTACCAAAGAAGTAAAAACACTTCCGTCTGTACTCGGAGAAACAGATATTTTGAAAGTCATTCAACTTAAACCGGGGATTCCATCTGGTGGAGAGGGAACGACTGGACTCTATGTTCGTGGTGGTGGCCAAGATCAAAACTTGATTGTTTTGGACGAGGCAGTCGTTTATAACCCAAATCACCTTTTCGGTTTTTTTAGCACATTCAACACAGATGCAGTAAAAGATTTGAAACTGTATAAAGGTGGTTTTCCGCCTCAGTACGGTGGCCGTCTTTCGTCCGTAATTGATGTAAAATTGAAAGAGGGAAATAATAAACGATTCAGTGGAGCAGGTGGCCTCGGTATCATTTCTTCGCGACTGACTTTGGAAGGCCCGATTGAAAAAGATAAATCATCTTTTATCGTTTCTGGAAGAAGAACCTATTTTGATTTGATCACTCGCCAAGTTAATAAAGCGAATGAAGGAGTAGAAGACAATCAGCCAATTCCTGACTATTATTTTTATGATTTAAATACCAAAATCAATTTCAAACTCGGAGAAAAAGATCACTTGTATTTGAGTGGTTATTTCGGGCGAGATCAATTTGGTTTTGATAACGAAAATTTCAACTTTGGTTTTAACTGGGGTAATGTGACGAGTACTGCTCGTTGGAATCATCAATTTAATCCAAAATTGTTTTCAAATACGACGGTTACTTTTTCAGATTATCGATATAAAATTTCAAACGAAATCGTCGGCTTCTCTTTTAATCTCGACTCCAAAATTCGAGACGTAAATTTGAAAACCGATTTTTACCAAAACTTGAATTCAAAAAACACGCTGCGTTATGGAGCAAGTGTTACCTATCATGAATTTACGGTTGGTCGTCTGAAGGCTGGCTCCGATGATGGTGAAATTTCTTTCTCAGGTGGAAATGAGTATGATGGCATGGAGTATGGCGTCTATATTTCTGATGATTGGGAAGCTTCTTCTCGACTCAAAATAAATGGAGGTTTGCGACTTTCTGGCTTTTCAAATGATGGTACTTTTTACTACGGATTAGAGCCACGTGTGGCAGCGAATTATAAAGTAACCAATTCTTTTTCATTGAAAGGAAGTTATGCACGCATGAATCAATATGTGCATTTAGTCTCTAATTCAGGGCTTTCATTGCCTACTGATGTTTGGTATCCTTCTACCAAATTGGTGGAACCTCAGACTTCAGATCAGGTGGCTATTGGTGGTTCTTCTTTGTTTAAGTTGTTTGGTACAGAATTATTTTTGACCAATGAATACTTCTATAAATTGCTCGACAAGCAAATTGATTTCATTGATGGAGCAGAACTTTTTGCGAATGATGAATTGGAGCAAGAATTTGTCTTTGGTGATGGATACGCTTATGGAGGAGAGATTAGTGTTGAAAAACGAACGGGCGATTTAACGGGTTGGATTGGATATACTTACTCAAAAATTCGTCGTGGAAATTTCTTTGGACCAAAAGGAGATGTGATGGAAGGCCGATATTTTGCTCCGAGATATGATCGTCGTCATGACATTAGTGTCGTTGGGATGTATAAAATCAATGAGCGATTCAGAGCAGGAGCGACTTGGGTTTATGGCTCGGGAGATTTGTCTTGGTTGCCGAGTGGACGATTCACTTTTCAGGATGTTGGAGGTGCAGATTTCCAAGCAGTGGTGCCAAGTTATGGCGATAGAAATACTTTCAGATTACCAGCTTTTCACAGATTAGATTTGAACTTAATTATCAAACTCGGTTTGAAAAAGAAGCGCGAAAATCCGAATCGCCGTTGGGAAAGTGATTTGACCTTGAGTGTTATCAACGCTTATGATCGCAGGAATGCTTTCTTCATTTTCCTTGATGTGGAATTTGCAGAAGGCACTGATAATGAAGGAAATTTAATAGAACTTCCCACTGGAGTTACAGCAAAACAAGTTTCACTTTTCCCGATTTTGCCAGCATTGACTTATAATTTTAAATTTTAGAATCTTCCTGCCTCGTAGTTCGAGCGGAGTCGAGAACGAAAGTATAAAAAATCAAATTTTCGTTTCCATGCTTCCATTCTCGGCTTCGCTCGAATTACGGTTAGTAAAAAAATATAAAAATGAAATTTCAATATATATTTCCAATCCTTTTTCTAATCAGCTTTTTAGCTGCCTGTAATTTGACCAATGATGTCGAGATCGACCTCCCAGAATACGACCGACAACCAGTATTGGAGTGTTACCTTGAACCAGGTCAACCTTATCAATTATTGTTGACGAGGAGTTATGGTTTCTTCGCACCGTTCGATACAAGCGATGGGCAATTTTTAGAAAATGTACTTGAACAAGGAGCCACCGTGGTCATCAAACATGATGGAAAATCTATTCCTTTAAATGAAGGACTCTTTTTCAATCCTTTTACTTTTAAAGTTTTTAATTACGGTACGACTGAAATTGTACCTGAAGATTTTGATAATGAATTTGAATTAGAAATCACCTTGGCAGATGGAGAAACCATTACTGGAAAGACGACAATTCCAGTAAGAGTGCCAATAGATAGTGTGGTACTTGAGTTTGAATCAGATGCTGCAACCGATACACTGGCACGTGCCCTAACTTATTTCACAGACCCAGATCCAAGTATCGAAAATCGTTTCCGTCGTCAGTTTCATTGGAACAGTTTGGTTGATAGTAGTGCACAGCAGGACTTCTTAGCCTCCGATCAATTTGCCGATAATGGAAGAATTGTTTTTGGTACTGGTTTCGATTTTCCAGTCGGCGATACCATTTGGAATACCGTTTTCAACATGAATCGGGATTATGCAGACTTTTATGAAAGTGTAGTTATTTCAATTCAATCAAACGGAAATCCTTTTGGGCAACCCGCTTCGATTGATAGCAATCTTGATGGCACAGCAGATGCACTTGGTATTTTTACAGGACTAAGTTATTCACGTGAAATGACGATTATTGAGAAGTAAACGGGTTGCGGGGTGCGAGTTTCGAGAGGACTCGCACCTCGTTCTCTCACAACTCGCACCCCAATTTTTTCTTTCTTTTCACATTTTCACCTACCTTTTGCCCCAAATTAAATAATATGGAGCAACAATTTATACCATTCGAAGATAGAGGCGCATCTGCCCCGCGACGATTATTCATGACCTTGGGATTGGCAATTGCTGGTGGTGTGGTAGGTGCTTTCATTACGATAGGTGCATTAAAACTATTCGGATTTGATTTCGGAGTATTGAATGAAACCTTTAGAGAAGAGAGTCCTTTAGCTGACCGGAACGCTATGCGTTTTGCAGCATTAATCAACCAACTTTTTACTTTTTTAATACCTGCAATTATTGCCAGTTACCTTTTTTATAAAAAGGATTGGTTGAGCTATCAGCGAATGGATGCTCCTCCTGTTGCCAAATATTTTTTGATGGGAACATTGATGATAATGGTCGCTTTTCCATTTGTGATTATGACTTATTGGTTGAATAGCCTTGTTCCTTTGCCAGAAGTATTAGCAATTGCGGAAAAAAATACAGCTGAACTAGTTAAAGGAATCGTAGTAATGGATTCTCCAATGGAATTGGTATTCAATTTATTACTCATCTCTGTCGTGCCGGCTATTGGAGAGGAAATGATTTTCAGGGGAATCGTTCAAGATAGTTTCGAAAAAATGATTTCAAATCCACATGTCGCGATTTTGGTGTCTGCTATTATTTTTAGTGCGATTCATATGCAATTTGGTGGATTTTTGCCACGTGTAGTACTGGGAATGGTATTAGGTTATCTTTTTTATTGGACTCGTAATTTATGGGTTCCAATTTTCGCTCACGCATTCAATAATGGCTTTCAAATACTTGGAGCTTATTTTTATTCAGATGAATTTTCAAACATGGAACCTACCGCATTGGACAGCTCAATTGCTTTGCCAGGTATCATTTCACTGGCATTGACTATTGCAGTTGGTTGGTATATTTTGAAAATGAAAGATGGAGAGCGGATGGTTTATCGGTAGTGGCTTATCTTAGAACCTTTGCATTTAACCTAAATTTATGCTGAATAAAACTATCAACAGGTTTGCCATGAATTAACATTGGTTTCCATTTTCCATATGTTTTGGAGAGTAGTTTGGTGAGTTTTTTCTCTGATTTTTCAGTACAACCTTTTACTTTTAGGATTGAGAGAGTGCCATCTTTTTTGATGATAAATCGATAGCTCATTTTGCAGTCAACACCATCACGCAAAAACTTTTTGAGAATTTCAGACTCAAAATATTGGTTAAAGTTTTTCACCTCAGACAAAACAGGTCCTTTCCCTAATATCGGAATGTACAAAGTGTCTTCTCCACTCATGGTGAATTGATTAAGTTGTTCATCGTCATATGCAGATTCAGATGCAAATTTCATCGTTCGGCATAGCGCATCAGTTCCACCTTTTAAGATGAGTTCTTTTTCTGTTTTTGAAATGATTTCATAAGAAGCAAAATCTCCTACAATCATGTTTTCCTCAATCTTGTAATTGAATCGTTGCGGTACGGTAACACCTTGAGGTGTAAATATTTCAATTGCAAATTGATTAGGATTACTAAAATCCCATCTTTCATTTTTACACTGTAATTCATGGTCAATAGAATCACATTTCCATTCTACCTTTTTAAACCATTTTTGATTTAAAACATCTTGACCAAAAAGATTTGAAGAAAAAATAAGAAGTAAAGGAATGATTAATTTGTACATGATTTAGTTTTTTTTTACCAAAGGTAAGAAGCAAATTTAATTTTTAAAACAAAAACCAGATTGCTCGCCAAGACGAGCAATCTGGTTTCTATTTTGCTGTGTGAATATTTTACCCAACCAATTTCACCCCATCCTTCTCAGAAATGTGCAAAGTTCTCAATTCAGAAGCACGCGTATCAATATCAATCGAACTGTTTTCCAAACGTAAAACGCCACGTGGACAAACTGCCGCACAAACGCCACAACCCACGCAAGATGAGCGAACGATATCTTGTCCTCGCTGTGCATAAGCCCGCACATCAATTCCCATTTCGCAATAGGTAGAGCAATTACCGCAAGAGATACATTGACCTCCGTTGGTCGTGATTCTAAATTTGGATTTCCATTTTTGAACCAAGCCGAGATAAGCTGCTAATGGACATCCGAAGCGACACCAAGTTCTATTTCCCATCAAAGGATAAAAACCAGTTCCTACCACGCCCGCAAAAGCAGACCCGATAAGGAAGCCATACCACTTGCTGACCTGATAGCTATCAAATCCCAAAACTTGATAACTTCCTGTGAAATAAGTGTACAAAACCATTCCGGTCATCACAATCGAAAAGGCAAGCACCGCATGTATCAGCCAACGCTCTACACGCCATGCATTCAAACTTTTATCAGAAAGCTGTCGGTAAGGGTCACCCAATGTCTCAGCTAATCCTCCACAGCCACAAACCCATGAGCAGTACCACCTTTTTCCAAAAAAGTAAACGAAAACAGGAACGCCAATTAAAAATAAAGCAATACCCCAGCCAAGCATAAATATACCGAGTCCTCCACTATCTATGAGGTTGTCTAAGTTATAACTAAAGAAGAAATCATAATCGAGCGGCCACATATTTTTGAGGTCAACTCCTGGTTTATTGAGTCTAACTAAAATCTCAGGAATCAAAAAAGCAAAAGCTGTTTGAAAGAAAACAACTGAACCAGTTCTGACCAATTGATATTTGTTGTGGCGATATTTTGCAGCCATTCGAATACCCATTACGAGCATGACGATGGTGTATAAAAACCCATATAAAAACCATTGGCTCGCGGGATTGCCACTCAGTTTTAAACTGAATGGATTGACCAATGCGACCCATCCGACGATGTATTCAGGGAACCAATAAAGTAGCACGTAAAATCCAATCAAAAGTGTTCCCGTCATGATGCCAATCCAACCTGAGACAGATGGACTTGCAGAGCGAGGAGCGTTTGCGCCAAAGTCTTCTTTGTTTTTTGTTTTTCCTTCCCACCAAGTGTAGCCTAATATTCCAGCGCCTACCAAAAGAGAATAGACAGCGAGCAAACCTGATTGGAAATAACCCGCCATGAAAACGCCAATAATAGTAGCGACTAAGAAAAACGAACGCCACCCAACTTTTAATCCACGCGTGGCGGAGTTGTGATAAATACCATTGTGTTTTATTCCCGGAAGGGTAAAAAATTTAGGAATCATGAATAACAATCCACCTAAAATGGCCAATCCAAAACTTAGCAAAAAGGCTAAAAAAGTATTTTCAGCAGCAAAGCCTTTTAGCGAAGCATTGGTCAGAGAGAAAGTCAAAGACTTGGTATCACCGATTCTGAAATCCCACTCACTTACACCTTCAGGAATGGCGGTGGCTTGCCAATTCTCAATTTTGGCAGCAGTTTCTTGATTGGCTTTTGCAGTTTCTAAAACGCCTGTCAATTTTTGAATAAATTCAAAAGTGGAGGTGAATCGTTCATTTAAAATGCCAGAATCTTTAGCTGCTTTAGTGACTGCAGCAAGATGATAAGGTTTACTAATGCTTTTGGAAATTGCATCCTCCGTTAGTCTGTTTTGACCCAAAAAAGGAATCGAAATAAAAACAGCTAACCCAATCAAAAAGATAGCAAGACCGATGTTTGATAAGTACTTCATATAAATAGAGAAATGAGAATTTGAGAGAATGAGCGTTTGAGAATTGCTACACAGACATTTTTGCTTTTAGAAAATTGAGTGCACCAGTCAAACCTCTTCGACTTTTTAATTTGATGTTTTTTCCAGTTTGTGAGTTGTAAACTTTGACCACTTCTTTTTCATACTCATCATAAAACTCTGGGTCAAAGTTGGCAATGCCGAGATTCTCCAAAACCTTTTCGACGGAAGTCGCCTCCTCAATCCACTTCAAACAAACCTCCGAACGATAGCGAATGCCCATTAAATTAAAACCGATTACAGTGCCATTTTCAGCGTCGTAAACAACTCGAATGCTTTTGCGCCCGTCAGGATGTTCCCAATAAATTGATTGATGATTTTCAGGAGCTTTTGCTAAAACGGTCCCGTAAACTTGATATTCTATTTCAAAAAATTTGGCGGAGTTGAACCAGGTTGTTGGTTGATATTTGATTGGCTTTCCGCAAATATTGTGAGCAACCGTTTCGCCCATCATGCGCCCCACATACCAAATCGCCTCAATCGGCCGACGTCCTGCGGGTGGATTGGTCAGTTGAACACAATCACCAATCGCGTAAATATCAGGGAAATTGGTTTGCAAATATTCGTTGGCAGAAACACCTCTCGCTGTTTCGATTCCAGAACCTTCGAGGAATTTTATATTAGGTGAAACGCCAGCGGTCAAGCCAACAAATTGGCAATCAATTTTATCGCCTTTGTTTGTGGTGGTAGCGCAGGCGTTTCCACTTCCATCATCATGAATTTCTTTTAACTCTGTTTCAAGACGCAGGTCAATTCCACTTTCTAAAATATGGCGATTAATCATTTCAGATTCTTCGGCTGGTAAAACACCGCTCCAATAACTTTTTTCACGAACCAAAAACGTTACTGGAATGTGGCGTGAGTGAAACATCTCTGCCATTTCAATTCCAATCAATCCGCCACCGACGATGACAGCTTGTTTCAGGTCTTTACTCGCTGCTTCCATCCCTTCCAAGTCTTGGTAGGAATACATGCCTTGTACTCGATTCAAATCTTGACCTGGCCAACCAAATTTGTTTGGTTTGGAACCCGTGGCAATAATCAATTTGTCGAAAGACATTTCCTCGCCACCTTTGAAATATAGCGTTTTACCTTTTGCATCTACTTTTTCGACATAAGCTCTTTTGAGATCAATTCTGTTTTTGGTCCAAAACCAATCTTCGTAGGGCTTCGTATCTTCGTATCGCATGTGTCCCATGTAAACATACATGAGGGCAGTTCGAGAGAAAAAATGATCAGTCTCGGCAGAGATGACAGTAATTTTATGATCGGAAAGTTTTCGGATGAAGCGAGCGGCAGTGATACCTGCAATTCCATTTCCAATAATGGCTATATGCATAAAGTGGGTCCTTTTTGGTAATAAAGTTTTATAGAATGGATCGTTCAAATGTAATCTTAAAAGTTATAAACTAATAAAACAGCTTGTCGAAATCGAGACAAATGGCCTCCTGACTGTTAAAAATATGTAAAATTGTTTCTTTGAGGTACTAATACATTAACCAATAGGAAACTAATCTGTCTTTTTTGAAA
>CALHBQ010000416.1 GCA_937930815.1 uncultured Saprospiraceae bacterium
TCTTCGAGTCGAACATCGTACCAGCTACCAGTTGATTTTATTACAAGTCCTTTTTGCATAGAGTTAATACGAAAATAATGAGGAAAGAGTTCGCAAGGTAACGGTAGCGTACGGAAAGAGGCGATTTTTTTATGAAATTTAAAACTACGGGCAAAAAAAAGCACCTGTCAAAAATGACAGATGCTCAATCGCTCTCTAAGCCAAAAAATTTATTCTTAACCTATCACTGATTTATCTTTTGAAGCAGCATGTGCATAAACAAAAGAGGCGCCAGCCATAGCTATGTTTTTCAATACACTCATCATATGATTTCCCTGTGCAGCAGTTGCATCAGCGAAACCTGAAGCTTGAGCGGTTACATCATTAACACCCATGCCTTGTGCATGTGGAATGATGAATAATAGCAGCATGATCCCTAAAAGTGTTGCAGCCAATTTGTCCATCTTTCCAAGAATAATACTAACTGCTGCTGCAATTAACGCTACTCCTGTAAAGTAAACCATTGGTGTACCTCCTGGTGCCATGCCCGCCATTTGGTCGGCCATCATGAAATGAAAAATTCCAAAAATAGCCATGGGGAATGCAAAAAGGTATTTTCCGAGAGATAGAATTCCGTTCATTGTTTCGAAAATTACGGCCTAAAAACAGACCATTACGTTAAATAATAAGTCTTCAGGGTTGATTCTTGAAGTGCTATCACAGTGAATTCAGGAATTCTATTACCTTTTTTGCAAAAATATTTCAAATAACTGGCAGCAAGATAAAGACAAGATCCTAATCTCAAAAATTCCAGTGCAATTTTTTTATGGTAAGTGAAGGATTAGTGACATTATGTTTTATGAAATAGGGTAATACCAAATTTAATTCTATTTCAGAAAAGGCCTTAATTCATTTTATTCATGATGTTTGGACATGCTTTGACGAGCGCATTTTGTGCTTTCTCTTCATTTTCTGCGCTAATGTCTCCATATTTTTCAAAAAGCTTATTGGCACAACTATCACTTTCAGCGGCTACGATTTCTATTTTTTGAATGAGCTGACGCATCAAGAGCGTATCTGTTCTCTCGGTCGCAAGTTCTATTTGTTCCGAAACTTTAGACATCGGCTCTAAACATTGGCACATTTCGACCGCCATAGCATCATAATCGAAAGCGCTTTTACATGAAAATGTAAGAAAAATAATAGGAATCAAGTATTTCGTCAGTTTCATAATGGTTAGTGTTTGCTGGTGATAAAGGTATAATTATTAACGAAAAAACCGATTTTCCTGAAAACATGTATATCTTGCCCCAAACAAGTTTCGATGGAAAAGACCGCTTTAAACAACAAAAGAACTATCAATGCCTGGGCATTGTTTGACTGGGCCAATTCTTCTTATGCGTTGGTGATTACGGCGGCTATATTTCCAGGTTATTATTCCGCGATAACCTCAGATGATGTTTCTTTTCTTGGTATTGACTTCAAAAGTTCGGCGCTTTACTCCTTTGCGATTACGGCTGCTTATTTAATTATTGCACTTTCGGGGCCGATTCTCTCTGGGATTGCTGATTATGGTGGTAGGAAAAAAGTATTTCTAAAATTCTTTACAGCGATTGGCTCTATTGCCTGTATTTGTCTGTGGTTTTTTCAATCTGAAGCGCAGTTAGAAATCGGAATTCTTGCTTTTGTATTAGCAACAATTGGGTTTACAGGTGGACAGATATTTTATAATTCTTATTTGCCTCTGATTGCTACAGAAGATCAATATGATCGAATTAGTGCAAAGGGGTTTTCTTACGGTTATGTGGGAAGTGTACTACTCTTGATTGCCAATTTAGCCATCATCATGAATCATGAATCATTGGGGCTTGAAGAGAATACCGCGGTACGTATTGCTTTTGTGATGGTAGGTGTTTGGTGGATTAGTTTTGCTCAAATTCCATTTAAAAGATTGCCTGCGGATAAGAAAAACTCGGACATGAGCGGTTTCGCAAAAAAAGGAATTCAAGAGGTTTTGTCTGTTTTAAATAAATTAAAGTCGAGGACTCAAACACGTCGCTTTTTGATGGCCTTCTTCCTTTATAATGCGGCAGCTCAAACGGTCATATTTTTGGCAGCTATTTTTGCGGAAGAAGAGATGAAATTCGAAACAACGGAGCTAATTGTTTTGATATTGATTTTACAATTGGTCGGAATTGTAGGGGCAATTTTGTTTTCCAAGCTTTCAAAAAAGAAAGGAAATAAACTCTCGCTTTCTATCATTTTAGGAATATGGGTAATTGTATGTGTCTGTGCTTATTTTGTACAAACGCCAACTGGTTTTTATGCCACCGCTGCAGGTGTTGGTTTGGTGATGGGTGGGGTGCAATCTCTCTCAAGATCTACCTACTCTAAATTGCTTCCAAAAAATACAGAAGACACCGCATCTTGGTTTAGTTTTTATGAAATTACAGATAAGATTGGGGTGGTTTGTGGTACTTTAGGTTTTGGTTTGATCAATCAATTGACAGGTAGTATGCGTAACAGTGTGCTGTTCTTAGCTATCTTTTTTGTACTCGGATTTTTTGTTTTAAGAACGGTAACCATTCAAACAGAAGACGAGATCCTTCAGTCAGCCAAAAGCTAAGGAACGGTGAACGAATAAGTAGTTAACTTTTGAGTTCGTAATTTTTCGATTAATCAAGGCGCGGGAAAGTGAATTTATCGAGTATAAGTGAACGTTTTCGCAACGCAGAGTAATCGAAAAAGTACCACTCAAAATGACTACTTATGTGTTTATCGTTCCTTAGACCTGTTAATTTTTCGCTTATTTAGTTTTCTTCAATTACTTTTGGGTAGGAATTAGTACAGAATGGGTGTTTGATCCATTGATTTGATTTCCAAATTATTCCAAAAAAAATAACATAAACGACTATGCGTATAGCAATTACATTATTTATTGTTTTATTACTAAATATTGGCCTCATAGGTCAAACTGAAATCACCAGTGCTTCTTTCCCAGAACCAGGTGATGTTTTGAAAACATTGACCGCTGCTCGTCCAGCGGGTGATTTTATTGGAGGTTCTGGAGCAGATCAAACTTGGGATTTTAGCAATTTAACTGCTCAGTTTGCTGCGGAAGAAGAATACTTAGATTTAGCAGGTGCTGAATTTGATTCTCTTTTTGTGAATGCTACAACTTTCCAATCATTGGGGCAAGGTGAGTCCTTTTATCAAGCAAGTGCTACTGAGTTTTCCTTTTTGGGTTTTGGTGGCGTTGATTTTATTGGGTTGGGCTTTGGTTCCAATTTAGTTTATACAGATCCTTTTGTCGAAAGACGTGCGATGACTTATCAAGCAGGAGAGCGTTTTAGTACATCAACCTCAACCCTTGCAAGAGTTTCGGTTGATGACTTGCCAGCGGCAATTGCAGATTCTCTTTTAGCACAATCTCCTCTTCCGTTCGATTCCATTGGTGTTGGCATTTCAAACGAAAGAGAAGATGTCATTGATGCTTGGGGAACTGTAATGATTCCGGGAGGAAGTTTTGATGTGATTAGAGAAAAAAGAGTTGCTATGAGCAACACTGTTATTGAAATAAAAGCACCATTTATCGGCTGGTTTGATATTAGTGGATTGATTGGTTTTGGTGGTGGCGATACAACGATTACGTATCAATATATTAGTAATGATGCGAAAGAAGCGATTGCAGTTGTTACGATGACAAATGATGAGTCAGATGTTCAGTCTGTTGAGTTTAAAGATATGGGCGTTATTACTGTTGGGACGTATTTCGTAGAAGAGCAAACGTTTGAATTTAAGGTTTCTCCAAATCCATCAAATGGGCCGGTACTGGTTGAAATCTCTGATTTACCAACAGACGATTATCAATTGATGATCTATGATTTGAATGGAAAAATTTTGAATAAAGAAGCATTTAAATCTGCTGGAAATTTCAATTATCAATTGGATAATTTTACCAGCGGCACTTATTTCTTTAGTTTGAAAAATTCTAAAGGACAACAAATCGCAACTGAGAAATTAATTTTAAAAAGATAAATATTGAAGTTGAAGGTTGAAAGTTCAATGAAACGCTCTTTGAACTTTCAACCTTCAACTTTTTTAAAAAAATACCTCTACATCTTTTTCAACTATACACCAAATTTTATGAAACAAATCACTCTAATTTTAGCAATCATGCTTTCAGGTATGGCTGCATACGGTCAACAATTATTTTTTGAAGCGTACTCTGGTTATAACCTAACGGCTTATGATGGAATGACTTACAATGAATCCAAAGGGTATATTCCGATTGGGTTTAAAATTGCAGGTGGTCATGAGCATGTTCAGATTGGAATCGACTATCGTCAGCATATCACCAATCCAACTTATGAATTAGGAGCAGGTGGAGTAGATTTAGCGACCTATGATTTTGAAGAAACTTTTTACGGTGCATTTTTAAGAGGAAATCTCTCCACGTTGCCTGCTTATCGTTTTGGATTAATTGGAAGTGTTGGAGCGGGTTACTATGCACCAACATTTAACAGTTATGCAGGAGAAGGAACGGACAATAAAATAAACTCGACTCCTTACGAAAAGAAGTTAGGCTATAATTTTTATTTAGGAATCTCTGCACCAATTTACGCTCAATTGCATTGGGAAATTGGCTACCAACTCAATATGGTAGATCATGTTTTTAATGGAGAAGTAGTCAATGCAGGTAATTACCACTCTATTCATGTAGGCTTGAGCGGCAATTTGGTTTTCGGTAATACTGAGAAAAAATGCCGCCGAGTAATTAAGAAAGGAAGAAGCAATTATTAATCGCTACGTTCTTTAAATCAATTGGTAGAGATGATTCAAAAATCATCTCTACCAATTACCTTTTATTTAAACTTAAATATTTAGTAAGAGCCAGAAAAAATTATAATTTCGCGTTCTTATAAATACCATATGGATTTACCAACTACTCCAGCACTCACGGCCACTGCAGAATACGTCAAAGACTACATTCAAAAGAATGTTGGGGCGGAGTACGTTTTTCATGATATTTCGCATACCCTTGAAGTGGTTACTTCTGCTCATGAGATCTGTCAAGGATATGATTTGAATGAACGCGAAGTCGAAATTTTACTTATCGCGGCTTGGTTTCATGATACTGGATATTCCAATGGAGGTCCAGATGGACACGAAGCACGGAGTTGTGAACTTGCTCGACAGTTCCTTTCAAAATTTGATTTTACTAAGGAAGAATCAGACCTTCTTTGTGGTTGCATCATGGCTACCAAAATGCCGCAGACCACCAATTCTCTTTTGGAAGAAATCATGGCAGACTCAGACATGAGTCACTTGGGTAGAAAATCATATTGGGACAGATGCGGGAGATTGCGGCAAGAGTTGATGATGGTCAATACCATCATTATGTCCGAGCAAGAGTGGATTGATTTTGAGATTGATTTTATGACCAATCATCGATTTCATACGGACTTTGCTTCTGAACTTTATGACAAAAGAAAACACAAGCATATTCGCCAATTGATAAAACAAAAACTTCGATTGAATCCGACCGAGTTCGAATCAATGGAAGCTTTGGCGAAAAGCGATTTAGATCGTAAAAAGAAACAAGAAAAATTTAAAACTAAATCGGCTGGCGGTTCAGATAATGCATTGAAAGAATTGAGATTGGGTAGAGGAGTAGAGACGATGTACCGAACCACTTATCGAACGCATGTGAGCCTGAGTGCAATTGCCGACAACAAGGCAAATATCATGTTGAGTATCAATGCGATTATTATCTCAATTGTGATTTCTTCTTTAGTGCCGCAAATGGGAAATACCCCCGAATTAATTATACCAACCTTGGTGCTTTTGTTCGTTTGTTTAGTGTCGATGTTTTATGCTTTTTTGGCCACACGGCCTAAAGTAACCGAAGGAAAAGTCACCACAGAAGACATCAAAAATAAAAAAGGGAATCTTTTATTTTTCGGTAATTTTTATAAAATGCCATTAAAAGATTATGACTGGGGCGTAAAGGAAATGATAAAAGATGAAGACTATTTATATGGAACAATGACCCGTGATATTTATTACTTAGGGATTGTTTTGGCTAAAAAGTATAAGTACTTGAGTCACTGTTATAACATCTTTATGTTTGGTTTAATCATCACAGTTATTTGCTTTGCAGTTACTTTTTTAATGTAGAGATGCAACCATTTTATATTTTATTTACCAAAGTACCCAACCGAACGATACTTTAACCTCGTTCCATGATTGCAAGACGATTTTTAATCATAACCATCAATAAGTAATTTGGATTTTTCTCTTCTACAAGCTAATACAGATAACCCGACACTTTCCACTGTCATCTATACGATGCTCTTGGCGTTTTTGCTTTCTTCCTTGTTGGCCTTTACGTACGAAAAGACCACTCGTGATTTATCCGTTTCAAAAAATTATTTACAGGCATTAGTGTTAGCTTCAATTGTTTCTGCCACGGTGATGCAGGCGATAGGAGATAGCCTTGCACGTGGTTTGGGCATGTTGGGCGCATTGGCGATTATTCGTTTCAGAACGACTTTACGTCACCCGCGTAACATGATGTTTATGTTCTCCTCTTTGGCTGTTGGTATCAGTTGTGGGGTTTATGGTTTTAATATCGCAGTGGTAGGGACTTTGACCTTTTGTTTGGTCGCATTTTTATTGAGATTGTCTCCATTTAGTGAAGTAGAAAATTTGATTGGAAATATCAAATTCTATATGCCGCTTGACTCCTCTGTGAGTGATGATGCTATTCGTAAAATGCTCAAACCATATTGTAAGAAATTAGCGATTCAAAGAATTCAAA
The DNA here is from genome assembly GCA_937930815.1 of uncultured Saprospiraceae bacterium. Classification (GTDB taxonomy): domain Bacteria; phylum Bacteroidota; class Bacteroidia; order Chitinophagales; family Saprospiraceae; genus JAGQWW01. The sequence continues at coordinate 6,803 of CALHBQ010000416.1, forward strand.
TTTCTAACAAAAAAACAAAAGTACCGGAAGGCGAAACGCCGGAAGTGTACCAAATAATGGAGTATGAAATAAGTGTCGTTTTAAAAAATAAAATCGGTCAAAAAGAATTTATTGAAAAAATAAATGAAGTTGAAAATGTGGAGCAAGTTCGTTTCTCGCTCAGACATGCTTCAGTAGAATATTAATTCTATGCGCTTTAATATTATTTATCTTCTGTTGATTTTAGGAGTGGTATTGTTTTTACCAATTACTAAATTTATAACCAGCCATCCGCAGGAGTTTTATGGTATTGCCGAAAATCAAATCCGTTCTATCAATTTAGAATACCCAGTCGTTGTCAAAGAAATGAATGTGGTCGTGGGACAAAAAATTGAGAAAGGGCAATTACTCGCCAAGTTCCATCGAACAGATTTGCCGATTAAAATGAACGACATCAATTATGAGTTGAAAGAGCTTTCTGCCAAAAAAGGAATTGGCCGATTGGGAACCGACTCCGATGTCGAAAAACTTAAAGCTCAACGCGAACTTCTAATCACTGAATACAATAATCGAATCAATCTATTGCAGAATCAGTTTTCTGCTCAACAGAAGGTCTTAGAAGGTTTGAGAACATTAGAAGTAAACAATATTCCAAACCCAGTTGAAGCCAAAATCAATGCTTTAAAATCGGAGATGGATAAAGAATTGGGTGCTATTGATTTGCAGATCGAAAGTAGAAAGAAAGGCTTGACTGCCGATGCAGGTTTGGTGGATGTGCGTATCAAAAAATTGAGAGGTGAATTGGATTTGATAAAAGAGCAAGAAAATGCACTCAATTTATACGCGCCGTTTTCGGGCATCGTTGGAACGTTGAATTTTTTGGCAGGTGAAAATGTTGATTCCTATACTTCGATTATGAAAATCTATGGAGAACGTCCCAATGTAGTAACAACTTACATCGGCGATGGGCAATTGGCGGAGATTTCGATGGGAGATACACTCGATATTATTTCAATAAATAACCTTGAATACGAATTGGAAGGAGTCGTCATCGGATTAGGAACGCGTATCACGGCATTGCCAGAGCGGTTGCGAAAAATGCCTACCATGAAGTCATGGGGTAGGGAAGTGCAACTACAAATACCTGCGACCAATAAATTTATGCAAGGAGAAAAAGTGAGAGTAAATATGGAACGATTGGCTCCTCCTTCAGCTTCATTCTTCGATTAAAACTCCATGAATAGATATTTTCGATTTCTAATTCTTTTGTTGGTTTTGTTGTCGAGTTGGACATTTGTTCAAGGGCAAATTAATTCAACAACTATATTGGCTTCCGCCAAAACGGATGGTGTTTTTTTATTAGAAAATCAATTAAAAACAAGTCTTGAGAATCGTCCACAGAAATTACCTTTTGTTGATAAGTTAGAGTTTAGAACGGAGTTTAATGAATTTGATATTCGTCGGCAAGAGTATGCGATAAGGATGTCGCATCATTCGTTTAAGATGAGAAAAGAGCAAAGGAAGTTATATAATTCGACCCTGCAAATTGCAGATTCAGAAACGAAATTGAAATTGTTTTCTGCGCTCGAAGATAGATATGGTTTATTGGTTGCAGCGAAGTTTGCCGCGTCTTTTCGTGAGTTGTCATTAGACTTGGTTTTGATTTTGGAAGATCAGAAAACGGTAGTTGAAAACCAATTGCAATTGGGACTTAATGATGACTTGACGAGACTCATTGATATGGAAGAAGAGTTGCAGGACGAAGCCCTTTCTATTTTAGAGTTAGAACAATTAAAAACAAAAGCGAATAGAAAAATCGAAGCTTGGCTTCAACAACCCGCTACCGAAATTGATTGGTCAAATTTTATTTCTGTAGAAAAAGTGAAAGCTGAAATTGCGAAGATGGATGAATCTTCGATTGCTTTTCATCCCTCTATCATTCGAGGTGAAATGAGAACCAATTTATCGCAACAAGAAGCTCAATTGGAACGAGCACAAAAGAAAAGTTTATTAAATTTTTTGCAAGTAAGATACGGAGATAATCCACGTGATCAATTAAAAGAACGCTTCTCATTTGGTGCGGGAATTCAAATTCCAACAAAAACGGCTGCTACACTGAAAATAAAGGAATTGGAAATGGAGTCACTCGAAGCAGCTTTTGAAGTCAAACGAGATAAATTGGAATTACAATCACAGCAAACAGCTTTAAAGAACGAACTCGAATTTCTATTCGAACAATGGGAATTGATGAAAAGTCAATTGACGACTTATCAAAGTAAATACGCACCAGAAAAACTCCTTCAAAAAGGAATCGTCAAACCGACCGTTTTATTAAAAACAAAAGAGCGCATCCTCAAAAAGCAATTCCTAATTCAAAAAACGGAATTGGATATTTATGAACGGTATATTGAATTGCTCGCCACTTCTGGGAAGATGATGGAAACGCCGTTGAGAAATTATTTGTCGGAAGGGTTGGAGGAGTTTTAAATTAAAATGAAAGGTCTTATCAAATTTGTATTTCTTTAGTATAGTATCCAGAAAATCATTTATTCCCTCATTAAGAAGTTCTACTAATCTGTAGGACATGCCGATTCCCTGAAACTGAGTAATCTATTTCTAAACGAGAAACCTCACAAATTTTTCGAATAATCGAAAGTCCTAATCCCAGACTTTCTTCTTTTTCAGAATCTCGTTTAAATCTTTTGAAAAGCTGTTCAGGGGATACACCTGCCGCTTTACCGAGATTTGAAATTTTGAAATAATTATTCGTGATTTCAATTTCAATAAAGTTTCCTTCGTTATGGCGAATAGCATTTTGAATAAGATTTGCCACTAAAATGTCGGCAAGCGCATGGCTCATTTCGACCTCAAATATTCCACTTTTAATTTTCCGAATTTCGATTTCTTGGACGAATAATAAATCTTTAAAATTCACTAACATTGAGTCCGTTAGTGTTTCAAAGTTGACATTTTCAAAATCGCTAAATCGTTGATGTTCTATTTTTGATAATAGAATGAGCGCAGCATTTAGTTTTGATAAGCGATTAGTGTTTTGCATGATTGCTCCGAGTGCCTCAAACTCTCTTTCTTTCATATTCGGAGATTGTAATAGCGTCTCTACATATCCTTTTATTACTGCCAACGGTGTTTGTAATTCGTGCGAAGCATTTTGAGTAAACTGTTTATTTGCTCGATAATTTGATCGAACCCTATCAATTATTTCAAGAATATATTCGTTGAGCTCATTGATGATAGGGTAGGGAGATTTTTCGAACTCAACCTTTCGTGGTTCGTCCACATCAAATTCGTCTAAGGTTTCTATTATCTCCCTGATTTGATCACGAATCCGCTCAATTCGTCGATAGGTAATATATCGAAAACCGATACCTAAAACCACCATTGCCGCTAAAACAATGAGTATGGTTTTTATAAAAACCGCTTCAGGTAATAGAAAAGTAGTTAACAAACTTGCAACTAAAACTGCCATCAAAACTGGAACGATATAGAACTGCTTTAACCAATTCATACTTGAAATTTATATCCGATTCCGTAAACGGTTTGTAGAAATTCCCCACATTTGTTCGCAGCGAGTTTTTTACGAAGATTTTTGACATGTGCGTAAATGAAATCAAAAGAAACTGCTTCGTCCATGTAATCCCCCCAGAGATGTTCGGCAAGTGCATCTTTAGTCACGACTCTATTTTTATTCCGAACGAGATAGACTAAAATCGCATATTCTTTTTTGGTCAACTTTAGCGTAATATCACCTGCATTAACCTTTCGCTCATCTAAGTTAATACTCAATTCCCCAAACTTTAGTTCCTTATTAAACTGATTCGTTTTTCGTCGAAGTACAGCTTTGACTCTTGCATTTAATTCGGAAAGATTGAAGGGTTTGGTCAGATAATCATCGGCGCCCACATCCAAGCCACTGATACGATCATCGACTGTATTACGAGCAGAAATAATGATGATACCTGTTTCAGTGTTTTCATCACGAAGTATTTTGACGAGTTTTAGGCCATCTCCACCTGGCAGATTGAGATCAACAATTGCACAAGCGTACTCGTAATTGCTTATTTTTTTATACCCTTCCGAGAATGTTGAGGCAGTTTCGCATAAGTAGCCCTCACGTTTTAGATAACGCAACATTACATTGAGCAAATCTTGCTCGTCCTCGATTATCAATATTTTCATACTAAAATAATTCTACTCAAAGGTGTCGAACTTTTTCAATAAAAAAGAGCGAAGCTCCTCAAGAACTTCACTCTTTCTTTATAAATTTATAGCAAATCAATCCGCCGGGGAAACAACTCAAAGAGAGAAAATTAAACGCTACCTCCCTGAAAGACGATTTAGCTATTCTATGTTAAACCTGTTCTTCCTCTTCTAACGAAGATGGATCGACAATATCGTATAAGTCAGTATCATCATCAGTGTCCTCATAACCTAAATCTTCATTTAGATTGTCGAAATTAAGATCTTCTTCTTCCAACACGTCGTCCAAAGGTGCGCTTCTTTCGACCGTAGGTTTCTTGATGACTCTTGATATAATAAGTGGCTCTTGTTTCGTTTTTACCTTTTTAGGTTTTTCTTCTTCCGTTTCTTTTGGAGCAATTTCACCCAATTTAGCGGCCAAGGATTTTGAAGTTGCAGGAACAGCGAGCAGCCGTTTTTTATCAATAAGTTCTCCAGTCACTGCACAAATTCCATAAGTTTTATGTTCAATTCTTATCAAAGCTCTTTCCAAATCATTGATATGTTTTCGTTGGCGATTAGCCATCAAATAAAGTAATTCTAAATCTGTTGTGCTGGAAGATGAATCCATCCAATCTCCTTCACTTTCAATAGATTCTGTCTGGTCTTTAATTTGTTCAGATACAAAAGCGTAATCATCTTTTGCGTACCCAAGTTTTTGTTCAATGTGCGCTTTGAATGCTTGCAAAGCGTCATCAGAATACCTGTTTGAAATTACTTCTTTTTGCATTTTTATTTTATTTATGCTGCAAGTATCAGAATGAAATCTGAAGAAAATTTGAATTTTTGAAAATGCCGAACAAAACAAAATTTTGTCCGGCATGAAATCTATTAGAGTAAAGTAAAAAAAGAGATTATAGCTCTAAGGAAAATAAACTTAAACGAAATTAAGTAGTCCGACAAAATTAGCTTAATAACTTTTCGGCTCTTTTTCCGCCACTCTTCGTGATTTTTTAGTTCCGTATCAACGGATATGCAAAGAAAAAATGCCTTGATTGACGAAAAAATAGCTCAAAAAGTTTTTCTAACATAATTTTGTCAGACTACTTATCATCCTGAGTTTGCTTGATGCCAGAGCATCAAGGCTTAAACAATTCAAACTCCACCCTTCTATTCTTTTTCCTACCGTCTTTATATTTATTGGTGGCAATTGGTTTTTTCTCACCATAACCTTTGTATGCTATTCGGCTTCCGTTGATTCCTTTTTTAACAATATAATCATAACAAGCTTTAGCTCTTTTTTCTGAAAGTCGCTGATTAGGACCGCTCTCTCCAATGCTATCCGTATGACCTCCGATTTTCAAACTATGCTCAGGGTATTGTCGCATAAGTGATACAATCTCATCCAAAATAGGCAGAGACGAAGATTTTAAACGAGCACTTGCTGTTTCAAATTGAACACCCGTCATTGCCCTTGAGAAAACATCATTAAGTTTAGTTTGATCAACGATGGTTCCAGAGTTGGTTGCCGTAGTCGTAGCCGCAGGACATCCATTATTAGCAGCAACACCTGCAACATTCGGACATTTGTCCTCATCGTCTGAAATACCATCTAAATCACTATCTGGACATCCTCTTACATTTCCAACAACGTCAGGACATAAATCATCATTATCGGGAAATCCATCATTATCGGTATCAGGGCATCCATTTGTTTGGATGGTTCCAAAGGCATTTGGACATAGATCCTTTTGATCCGCAAGACCATCTCCATCTGTGTCTGGGCAACCGCCTGTGGCAGCACTCCCTACTACATCAGGACAGGCATCGTCTGCATCTGCAACACCATCATTGTCTGAGTCCACTTTTGCACATCCTTCCAGTTCTATTTCACCATATATGGTTGGACATTTATCATCCTTGTCAGCGACACCGTCACCATCTGTATCTGGGCATCCGTTGAAAGCGTAAGTCCCTGCTTCCCCTGGGCACTCATCTTCATTATCATTGATGCCGTCCCCATCAAGGTCAGAT
>CALHBQ010000417.1 GCA_937930815.1 uncultured Saprospiraceae bacterium
GCTTTCTTACTTTTATATTGTCTTGTTTTGACGTAATTGGCACCATATGCATTCTGAATTTCATCTGCAATCGCTCCAATCGCCGTCGCACTCAAAGTCGTGCTATCCGTTCTCATATAAGTAATCAAACCTGCTTCATACAATCTTTGCGCTGTACGCATCGTACGACTCACATTGAATCCTAATTTTCTACTCGCTTCCTGCTGCAATGTTGAAGTGGTAAAAGGAGCTGCTGGTTTTCTTTTGATTGGTTTGACTTTAATATCGTCAATAGTAAAGTTTGAACCTAAACATTTATTCAAAAAGGTCTGCGCTTCTGCTTTGGTGTCAAAACGAGATGGCAACTCTGCTTTTAACTCAACTGGTTTTCCATTTTTATTTAAAACGTTGAAAATCGCATTAATTCTAAAAAATGGAGCAGATTCGAATTTCATGATTTCACGCTCACGTTCTACCACGATTTTCACTGCTACGGATTGAACTCGACCTGCTGAAAGGTTTCCTTTTACTTTTTTCCAAAGAACCTCAGACAATTCATATCCAACCAATCTATCCAAAATCCGACGTGCTTGTTGCGCATCTACTAAATTCAAATCCAACGTCCGCGGATTTTGAACTGCTTTTTGAATAGCTGGTTTTGTAATTTCTCTAAATACGATCCTTTTAGTGGTCTTTTCATCAAGGCCTAAAACCTTACATAAATGCCAAGAAATCGCTTCTCCCTCGCGGTCCTCATCCGTCGCGAGCCAAACCTCGTCAACCTTCTTGACCCACTCTCGTAATTCTTTTACTAATTTTTGTTTGTCAGACGAAATGACATATTTAGGTGTGAAATTATTTTCAATATCTACACTCAAATTTTTTCGTTCTAAATCACGAACATGGCCATAACTGGACTTCACCTTGAACTGCGAGCCAAGGTATTTTTCAATAGTTTTCGCTTTTGCCGGAGACTCTACTATCAATAAATTTTGTGGCATTAATGGGAAATTTTTAACAGACGTTTGTTATAATATGGATTAAAATTATTTACCTAAAGCACTAATAACCAATTCTTTATAACTAAAAATTTTCAAACAAAAAGTAATAGAAATTTTCAATTCGTTAATATAGAAATTGATCAAATCATAAATTGTTTAGACACCTTGGATTTTTGGATTGGACTGCAAATGTATAAAAAGGATGAAGTTTCAAGCAATTGTTTTCAATTATTTGAAATGACATATTTCAAAATTAATTATTTTACTCTATTCTTTTTCATTAAAATTGCCCCACATTTAATAGGCAAATTGACATGAAATTATTTAGTAAAACGATTGAACCAGGAGAAAATCAAGAAATTAGAATACCTGTTGGCAGGTTGCCATCCGATACTTCAATCGCTATCAGAACCTTTATATATAGAAGCAAAAATCCAGGGCCAACTTGTTTGGTCATGGGTGGTGTACATGGCGACGAAATCAACGGGGTCGAAATTGTTAGACGTGCAATGCAGGAAAAGGTTTTTGAAAATTTGAAATGCGGTTCCGTCATTGCGATTCCTTTGGTCAATGTTTATGGATTCATCAATTTCTCGCGCGATTTGCCAGATGGAAAGGATGTGAATCGAAGTTTTCCTGGAAATAGATCTGGTTCCTTGGCCTCACGAGTGGCTTACACTGTTAGCAAACATATTATACCACTAATAGATTTTGGATTAGATTTTCACACAGGTGGAAAAAGCATTCATAATTATCCGCAAGTAAGGTTTTCTGTTGGTCATAAAGAAAGTGAAGAAATGGCACGTGCTTTTGCACCACCAATTATTATTGGAAACAAACCAATTCCAAAATCAATGCGTCATCATGCTCTTAAATCAGGAAAACCGGTGCTGGTCTATGAAGGTGGTGAATCGCTTAGAATTGATGGTTTTTCTATCCAAAGAGGTTTAGAGGGCATCAAAAGAGTATTGAAGTACAAAGGAATGTTAGATGGCAAATTAGCGCCTCAAAAGTCCTTATTCTTTGAAAATAACACTTGGGTAAGAGCTCCACGTTCTGGTATTTTTGAATGGTCTCAGAGTGCAGGTAGTTTTGTAAGACCAGGAGAACCGCTTGGCAGGATTGGCGATCCATATTGCCGTGATTATCAGACTGTATATGCCAAAAGAAGAGGTTTTATTTATGGTCATAATAATGCACCTGTAGTAAGTTTGGGCGATGCGCTGTATCATATTGCATATTGATAACTTAGAGTAAGGGTAATTCATGAATTCCCTTTACTCTAAGTTGCCTACTCGAATCAATTCCAACGCCGCTTCAATAATCGAATCCTTTCCTTTTGCTCTATCTTCAGGGCTCATTTGAACCTCAATATCAGGCGGAATTCCGGGTTCAATATTCCTTCCTTTTGTGTCGATTGTTCTTGTAGTGCTTGCTCTAAAAGTCCAGCCATTTGGCAACTCAAAAAAGTAAGGAATTCCTCCCCCTCCTCCAGTATGATCACCCATTATTTTGACATGTGGAAAAGTAGCCATTCCTGATGGAAAGAAAGTGGCCGCACTATAACTTTTTCGATTTGTCAAAACAATTACTGGTTTCGTAAATCGTTTTTTTTGTGCCTTAATTTTGTATGGAATTTTTTCAGAAAAACCATCTTTTGTTTTAAAAAAAAAATCATGAATAACTCTTGTTGAATCTGCGAAAACAGATGCTATTTTTTTTACGTTATTCAGCTTCCCACCGCCGTTATTTCTGATATCAAAAACCACCCCTTTCATCGGTCGAATTCTATCCATCAAATGCTTCAAATCTTTACCAGAAATCGAAGGACTAAAACTGCCATAATAGACATACGCTACACTATCAATTATGGTATGCAAAAACGGGCCAGTTCTCCAATGATTTTTCTTTAAATAGTTTCTTTCGATGATTTCGTAATCGAAATTTGTTGGATAATCCAGGTACCAATCCCAATATCTTGAGTAATTAAAACCACCGTAAACATTGGTATGCCCGTCTTTCAAATTCCCAACCAAATGCCCCATCACATTTAGCAAATCTTCGTTGGTCATCGAGTCCGTCAACAATGCTCGATATTCCTTTTTGGCATCTTCCCATTTTACATTTTTCACATCAAAAAGAGAGTACCGCTTATCTATTGTTTCCGTTAGATAATCGTAGGATTCTCCTATCGTCTTTCCAGCATCTTTACCGAAAAATAAACTTGCGCAAGAAGAGCAGAAAAACAACAATGACACTAAAGCTAAACACAACAATCTATTCATAACACATTCATTTGTAACGTTTTAAGTATCTGACACCTTGAAGGTGTCAGATACTTTTGGATTCAACACAACCTAATGTTGATGACCATGCCCACTCTCTTCAGCGGAAGCACTATTACTTATCAAATTCCCAAAAAACAAGGCATTTAGAAACAACTTATTTGTACCATACCAATAAGCTCTAAACAACGGATTATCACCAAAAGCGATGACCTTACCACGGCCTAATTTTGAAACTACCAAAGCCGCCTTATCACCTAAAATCACTTGATTTTCTTTTGACATATATCCACTCAAGAGTGGTTTTGATTTGTATTGAACAGGATTAGAATATTTATTGTTAGGTATCTCCAGCATATTGGTATTGTTTTTCCAAATCGGAAGAATTGCATCACTATAACCAAAAGCCAAAGGATGTGTCAAATCGAGTTGAGATTCAACAATTGCACCACCTATCGAATGCTTTCGATTATCCCCTTCCATTTGCTGGTAAGATAGTCGTTTTTGTGGCAATTTTGAGTCTGCTTTTTTAGCCATTTTTAGTTTTGTCAAATTTGATTTTACTAACCAATCTGTTGCTCGTCCAATCGTAATTAAATTGCCACCATTTTCTACAAATTTTCTAATTTTTGAACTTGCATTTGCATAACGACCATCCGCCAAAATCAACGAATTATATCTACCTAAATCCATCTTGTTAAATTTTTCAAAATCAACCATCGTGACATTCATATCATATCGCTGATCCATCAAATGCCAGACCTCCCCTGCCCCGTAAGGAGACACGCCATCTCCGACAATCATCAAAATTTCAGGCTTTCTTATTTTTTTAAAATTTCGACTTCCCAAGTCAATTCCAACAGGAGTTAAACCAGTATTTACTGGTTTGATTTTCACACCAGTTTCATTCATTATTTTTGTTAGAAATTGATTGAGTCTATCTTTATTTAAAACTTGATTTTGAATTGGAATAAAGACAGTGCCACGTTGATAATTTCTGCCTTCCAAAGTAAAAGGCTTCATCGCTACTTTTGCTCTTAGGCCTTTTTTCAAAATATGATTCAAAGCTTTTGGCGCGTAATAATCTTCCCATAAAAGTAGGTACCCATATTCGCTCTTTTCTAAGGTCTCTTTTCGCTCTCTATAATCAAGGTAAAATTTATCTTTTGATGCCAAACCTGCTCTTTTTACAAACTCAGAATTCAAATTAAAAGCCATCGGCATGTTCCAAGTTGAAACATCATAAAATAGACTATCTGTAAATTCGGTATTGGTATAAAACATCGATTTTATCAATCGAAATTGTGGCTGATCGAGTGGAACATAATAGGAGTTTTCCTTTTTAAAAGCAGATCCTTTTTTAGGTTTATAATCATCTTTCAATTTATAAATATCAATCTCATGTTCCGTCAACATTTCAATAAATGGACGAATAATTTGCTCATCGCTTTTGGCAGAAAACACATAGCCACCTTTGGCTTCTTTTTTTATATTATTGAAAAAATTCCTTTGGTAATCAAGTAATTCATCTTTTAATTCAAGGGCTGCTACTTCTGTTGAAATCGCAGTAGTCAATTGATTTCTAATGGTAAAAGGAAAGGTCAAAATACCATTTTCAGACTCCACTTTGTGACCACGAGAGCTCCCCTGTTCAAATAGAATTCCAATCGAACCATTGGCGTCTGGATAGGTAGAACCTTTCCCATAATAAAAGTCGTCGAAACTCTCCCCAGAGTAGTACAAGGAACCCAATTTATCTAATGCTTTTGCATGAAATTGACCGATTTTTCCAGTCAATTCTTGATTCTTAGCAGGCGTCAGCGGGTTTGTTCTTGAAGGCACACCAGGTTGAAAGAAGAAAGTAGAATTGGTTCCCATTTCATGATGATC
>CALHBQ010000418.1 GCA_937930815.1 uncultured Saprospiraceae bacterium
ACTATTTTCGAACTATTAAAAATAATAAGACATGACATTCAAAATCAAAATTTTAGCAGCATTGACATTATTAGTTTTCAGTACGATTGCGCTAAGCGCACAAACAGCAGGTGAAGAATTACCGCCTCGCCTTAAAGAACGTGCAGCTAAAAAAGCTAATCATATGGTAAAGAAGCTCGGATTGAGTGAAGATGAAGCCGCTGATTTTAAAGCTATTCATAAAAAGTATGTCCAGCAAATGAAAGAGGCAAAAACCAATGTGACCAGCAAAGAAGAAATGGCCGATATCCGTTACGCAAATCACAAAGCCAAAACGGCTGAAGTAAAAGCTTTTTTGACGCCTGAGCAATATGCCATTTATGATAAGGTGGAGGCACGAAAAGGAAAGAAAGGAAAAGGCAAGAAAGGCCGAAAAGGCGGTAAAGAACAAAAGCAAAAGCGTAAACTATAACTTATAGAATTCGTTAAGTTGATAACGAGGTAGCATGATATTTCATGTTACCTCGTTTTATTTTAAACAACTTGTTCTTATCAAATCTGGAGATTTGAATATGTTTCGTGACAGGTCAGAGACCTGCACGAGCAATCAATTTTCTTTACAGAAAAAAGATTGCTTGCAAGGTTCTCCGAACCGATGCAGTAATTCTTCAAATCTCCAGATTTGTATAAAAAGTAAAATAAAAAGGTGGACTCACGAAGAATAGTAAAGTCTTCCTACATTTGTAAATGACGAAAAAACAACTATCCAGATCTTGGCGTGCGCGAAAAGTCTATTGGGCTACGTTCGTCATTGCGATGGATTATGTTTGGCTGATGCTGAAAAGTAAAATTTTCGGAAAATCCTATTTTGATAATCACAGTAAAGCGGTACACATCCGCAGTGCACATCGTTTGAGAAAAGTGTTTTTAGAGTTACGTGGACTTTTTATAAAAATCGGTCAACTGATTTCTATTCTCTCTACTTTTTTACCAGATGAGTTTAGAAAACCACTCGAAGATTTTCAGGATCATGCGCCAGAGCGTCCTTTCTCTGAAATTGTAAAACGAGTTGAAGAAGAGTTGAAAACGCCTTGGAATAAACACTTTTCAAAAATAGAAGAAGTGTCGCTGGCATCTGCTTCAATTGGACAAGTACATCGAGGTACGCTTCATAATGGAGATGAGGTTGCCATTAAAGTACAACACGAGCACATCCCACAATTATCAGAAATTGATTTAGATTTATTTGAAAATGTGAATAATTTGTCTGCTCGTATTTTCAAAATAAAAGGAATGAAAGAAGTGGCGAGCGAAGTGCGCGCCATGATAGAAGAAGAACTCGATTACGGACAAGAAGCCAAAAATATGGATTTGATGCAGGAGAGCATCGGCTCCGAAGAAAACGTCATCGTTCCTAAAATTTATAAAGAATTATCAACTGACCGATTGTTGGTTTCTGGATTTTGCGAAGGCGTGAAAATTAATAATTTGCAACAATTAGACGCGTGGGGAATCGACCGTCAGAACTTGACAAAAGAGGTTTTGGAATTGTGTTGTAAAATGGTTTTGAAAGATGGATTGTATCACGCCGACCCACATCCGGGTAATATTTTGGTGAATGAAAAAGGGCAAATGGTTTGGTTAGATTTTGGAGCCATCGCTCGTTTGCACCCAAAAATGAAAAAAGGATTAGCCAACCTCATCGAAGGTGTTGCGCGTCAAGACACTGACGAAATCGTAGAAGCTTTGAAGTTCATGGGCTTCGTTAGTAGGGGAGAAGATGCCGAAAAATTTGCCGAAAAAATGATTGATGCTGGTCAAGAGTTTTTAGAAAATGAGGTAAAAATGGACGGCTTTAATTTCAATAATATTGAATTTGACCCGACCTCAGCTGACTTTAGTAAAATCATCAACCTGATAAGTTTTAAAGATATCGCAAATACTTTTCAGGTACCAAAAGATTACATTCTGCTCAATCGAATGTTGATTTTGATAATGGGCTTGAGCGGCGAGTTAGCACCGAAAATGAATCCAATAGAAGTGGTTCGCCCATACATCAAAAACATGATGCTCAGCGACCGCGATCATCTTTTTTCTTTTGTAAAAGATACGATTCAATCCAATCTCACCAATCTGATTACCTTACCCGGTGAGTTTAGAAAAGTTCTCAATAAAACCAAACGCGGCAACCTTGAACTCAAAATCAAATCTTTTGATGATAGAACGAATGCCTTCTATTTTTTGGGACAACAATTCCTTTTTGGAATATTGGCGATGGGCGCAGCCGCTTTTGCGTATGATGCCTTCAAAGGTGGATTTTTTGATATTTATCGTTGGAGTTTGGGTGGAGCAGGCGTTTCTACTTTTTTGTTTTTGAGAGCGATGTTTTTGGCGAGGCGGTATAGGAAGCGGTAGAATTTGTTTTATATCTTTGGCTTCAATCTTAAATTAATAGATGAATAAACACACCCCGCCGCTTAGGCGGCACCCCTCTCGAGAGGGGAACTGGAATCGAAGTTTTGATGGATGTTTAGTGGAGATTCTAAACAAAGTTTATCTTCTTGTAACGAGAATGATTAAGGGTGTTTTCTATTTTTTAAAAAATCACAAAACAAAAATTATGGCCAGTTCCCCTCTCGAGAGGGGACGACGAACCGACGAAGGAGGTAAGTCCGGGGTGTGTTTACGATGCCTAACTTTTGCACTAATCCTAATCACTACCACAATCTCCGCCCAAACCGAACTCGACTCTATGCTCCAACTCCTCAATGGAGCAAAGCAAGACACCACCCGCGTCCTCATCCTCGACGAATTGGGTTGGATGCTAAAATTGGAAGACCCCGATCAAGCGCGCAAACACCTGAATGAAGCCATCGCTCTTTCCAATAAATTAAATTACAAACGCGGGCTCAGTAAGGCATGGAACGACCTCGGCGTCGTCGAAACCATTCATAATAATATTGATGCGGCGATTAAAGCGAATACCAATGCTTTGAAGATTCGGGAAGAGTTAGGTGATAAGAAAGGGATTGCTTCGGTCTATAATAACTTGGCAGGTATTTATGATGAACAAGGCGAATACATTCAAGCGATTTTAAATTATCAAAAATCGAAACAGATACGAGAAGAGTTAAAAGATACGGCTCGGATTGCCCGTCTGCATTATAATTTAGGAATCGCTCACGAGAAGTTGGGAAACTATGTGGAGGCGCAAGAATTTATCTTAAAATATCGAATCCACGCCGAGCGAACTGATGATGAAGAAGCACTCGCTTACGCCTATAATATGGATGGAAATATCCAATACGGATTGGATGAGTGGCCGTCTGCAATTGCCAATTTTCAAAAGGCAGATTCTCTTTTTGCAAAATTGGAATTTGATTGGGAACGGGCGACGGCGCTGACGAATATTGGAAGTATTTTGGGTGACATGGCTGATACAAAAGTAGATGAGGAAAACTTTGAAATGGCCAAAATATTATTCGACTCCGCCATTACGATTACCAAAGAAGTCATACAAATTAGAACTGAAATCGAGGATGAAAGTGGGCTCGGAGAAGCCAACAATAACTTGGGTGGGATGTACAAAGACTATGGTTCTTATTTTTTAGAAAAAGGAGAAAAAAACGAAGCCAGCCAGCGATGGAATATTGCTTTAAATTATTTTAGAAAATCAGAAGAAAAGTTTGAAGCGGTCGAGTCCAAAAAAGGATTGCTCGAAGTTTATAATGGATATGGTGATGTTTTTCGTCGTCAGAAAGATTATAAACAGGCAACTGAATACACTCAAAAAATGCTCGACTTGGCACTCGAATTGGGTGACCAACGATTTGAAAGAAATGCATATAAGGACTTTTCAAAAATCTATTCTACACGAGGCGATTTTAAAACGGCTTATGCTTACGAAAAGAAATACAACAAACTGCGGAACCTTATTATCAACGAAGACAAGGCCAGATCGATGGTTCACCAACGTGCCTTGTTTGGTGATTTGCAAAAGGATTTAGAAGTAGAAAGACAGGTCGCTCGTAATGCTTTGCTTGACGCAAAAATCGAAAGAGAAGCCATCGTTCGAAATTCATTGATTGGTGGAGCGATGGCCTTATTGCTTTTGGCAATGCTTCTCTATAACCGCTACCGAATCAAAACAAAAGCCAATCAAGCACTCGAAGAAAAAAACATAATTATCGAAAAAGAACGAGAGCGTTCAGATGAATTATTGCTC